>JAEZEY010000072.1 GCA_023432845.1 Pseudomonadota bacterium | reverse complement strand
GGGTGCCTCCGGGCAGGCGATCCAGAACATGAACCTGATCATGGGCTACCCCGAGACCATGGGCCTCGATCAGGTCGCGCTGTTTCCCTGAGACGGCGCATGGAATCGGGTCGGGCGTCCTTGCCGGGAGGCCCGACCGTGCTCGAGGTCGCGAACCAGCCGCCGCCGCTGGAGCCGTACAATCTGTTCGCCAGCGATACCGTGCTGCGCGAATGCGTGGCGCGCGAACAGGCCGGCTGGGCCGAGGGCGAATTGCAGGCGCTCGGCGCGACGCTCGGCAAGCCCGAGACGATCAAGCTCGGCTTTGACGCCAACAGGTTCACCCCGCAACTCAAGACGTTCGACCGCTGCGGCCACCGGCTCGACGAGGTCGAGTTTCATCCGGCCTGGCACGAACTCATGGCCATCGCGCTGCGCGCCGGCCTGCATTCGAGCCCGTGGGCCAAGCCTCAGCCGGGCGCGCATGTGGCGCGCGCCGCCGGCACCTACATGCTCAACCAGATCGAGAGCGGCGTTTATTGCCCGATCGCCATGACTTACGGCTCGGTACCGACTTTGCAGCACGCGCCCGAGATCGCCGCGCAGTGGCTGCCCAAGATCTACAGCCGCGACTACGACAAGCGATTCATGACCGTGGGTCATAAGTCCGGCGCGCTGCTCGGCATGGCCATGACCGAAAATCAGGGCGGTTCGGACCTGCGCACCAACACCACGCGCGCTGAGGCGACCGGCGACGGTTCGTTTCGGCTCTTCGGTCACAAGTGGTTCATGTCGGCGCCGATGTGCGACGGCTTCCTGGTTCTGGCGCAATCGGACAAGGGGTTGAGCTGTTTTCTGATGCCGCGCTTCACGCCGGACGGCGAGCGCAATGCCATCCGCATCCTGCGGCTCAAGGACAAGCTCGGCAATCGCTCCAACGCGTCGAGCGAGGTCGAATTCGAGGGCGCCTATGCGCAGTTGATCGGCGAGGAGGGGCGCGGCATCCCGACCATCATCGAGATGGGCAATCACACGCGGCTGGAATGCTCGATCGGCTCATCGTCATTGATGCGCGCCGCGGTCGTGCAGGCGATCCACCATGCGCGGCATCGCACGGTGTTCCAGAAGAAGCTGGTCGACCAGCCGCTGATGACCAATGTGCTCGCCGATCTGGCGCTGGAATGCGAGGCGGCGACCGCGCTGACGTTCCGGCTCGCGCGCGCCTATGACGAGGACGACGAGGTTGCCACCGTGTTCCGCCGCGTCATCACGCCGGCGGCGAAGTTCTGGATCTGCAAGCGCACGCCCTTCGTGACCTTGGAAGCGATGGAGGTGCTCGGCGGCTCCGGTTACATCGAGGAAAGCGTGATGCCGCGGCTCTACCGCGAGGCGCCGGTCAATTCGATCTGGGAGGGCTCGGGCAATGTGATGTGCCTCGACGTGCTGCGCGCGCTCGGCCGCACGGCCAACGCGGCGGAAGTTCTCCACGCCGAACTGAGCGTGCCGGGCGAACCTCGGCTCAAGGCCTTTGCCGGCGCGCTGGAGCAAAGGCTGCTCGGAGCCGAACGCAACGACGAGGGGCAAGCCCGCGCGCTCGTGCGCGACTTGGTGCTGGCCTTGCAGGCGGCGCTATTGATCAAGTACGCGCCGGCTTATGTCGCGGATGCCTTCTGCGCCTCGCGCCTTGGCGGCGAGGGTGGTGGCGCCTTCGGCACCTTGCCGGGCGGTGTAAACAAACGCGCCATCGTCGAGCGGGCGGGGCCGGTGCAATAAGCGACTACAACTTCCCGAAGATCGCCAGCACCAGCGCCGCCTGGGCGCAGAAACCGACGGCGAAGGTGAGCGTGCGCAGCACCGGCACACCGAACGCATAGACGATGGCATGGGCGAGTCGCGCCCAGAAATAGACCGCGCAGGCAATCACGGTGCCGCGCGAGGTGTGTCCGATATTGTCGAGGATCAGCACCAGCGGCGCGAACACGACGAGATTATCGACCGCGTTGGTGTGAGCGAAATAGAGCCGCTGCGCCCACGGGCTTTGCGGCTTGTCGTCGCGCGACGGGTTGGCGAAGGTGCCCCACAGGCCACGCACCTTGATACGGTCGATGACATAGGGAATCCACAAAACTCCAGTCAGGATGACCGTGAAGGTGAGCCACATCAGTTCGCGCGACATCGCAGCCTCCGTGTCCGACGCCGGCTGTGGCCGGCGGCGCAGAGCCTAGCTTATCGCCTGGACAGCGGCCATCAAGGTTCGGTGACAGGTGGACAATCAGCCGGCGACGGCGCGGGCGATGACATAGAGCCCGACGGCGATGACAATGCTGGAGAAGATGCGGGTCAACGCGTTCTTGTGGCCGGAGAGATGCCGGGCCAGCCGCGTGCCGGCAAAGCCGCCGACAGCACCGCCGGCGATGAACAGAAGCGCCAGCGGCCAATCGACCAGACCCGACCACGCATAACTCGCCGCGGTGGTCGCGCCGAAGGCGGTGACCGAAACCAGCGACGAGCCGATGGCATTGATCAGCGGCATCGCGGTGGCGGCGATCAAACCAGGCACGATGACGAAGCCGCCGCCGATCAGCCAGGGCAACAGCGTCGTGACGCTTTGGACGTCGAGTCTCACGTCCGGATTACTGCCGCCGCGGCGCGGCTTCAGCATCAGGACGCCGATGACCACCATCATAACGCCGAACAGCGCCAGCAGCCGCGCGCCGTCAATCATCTTGCCGAGCTGGGCGCCAAGGGCGGCGCCGACGATGCCAGACGCGGCGAACACCAGGGCGCAGGGCCACTTCACGGTTTGCGCGCGGGCGTGACCGGCGAGATTGATCGCCGCGCTCGCCGCCACCGCGATGGCGCTGGTGCCGATAGCGACATGCGGCGATGGCACGCCGACCACATAGACCAGCAATGGCACGGCGAGGATCGAGCCGCCGCCACCGATCAGCCCGAGCGTGAAGCCGACGAGGCTTCCCGATGCGATGGCGAGCAAGTCGTGCAGCACGGCGGCTCTCTCGTTGGCGCTTCCGCGTTAGCCGCGGAACAGGCCCGACAGGCGTTGCAGGAAACCACCCTGGCCGGCATTGTCGCCGGGGGCGCGCGCGGGACGCGCCGAGGTGGCAAAGCCGGCGCGCTTCCAGGCTTCGATGCCGCCGCTCATCACATAGGCTTCGCAGTTCTTGGACGAAGCGGCGAGCATCTTGGCATTCATGGTAGTGCGGCCGCCGGACTTGCAGTGGAAGATGAGCACGGTGTCGCCGGCGCGCAGCACCGTCTCCGGGCCGATCTGCGACAGGGCGTGATGGCGCGCGCCGGGGATGTTCTCGCCGGCATATTCACCGCTTTCGCGGATGTCGATCAGAGTCGCGCCATTCTTGACGAGTTCGGCGGCGCGTTCGGGCGTAATGGTCTTCATCGGGTTCCTCGGATGGTGTTGGCCGCGTCAGGGGCAGTAGATGTCCTTGAGCACCTTCAGGAGCCGGCCGGCGTCCTCATCGGCGATGCGGTAATAGATGGTCTGGGCGTCTCGCCGGGTGGCGAGAAGGCCGTCCTGCCGCATCTTGGCGAGATGCTGCGACAGAGCCGACTGGCTCAGATCAATGGCGTCGCAGAGAGTTCCAACCGACGCCTCGCCCGCGACCGCGAGCCGGCACAGGATAAGCAGGCGGTTTTCGTTGGCGAGCAGCTTGAGCAGCGAAGCGGCTTCCGCCGCCTTGCGTTCCAGCTGAGCCATGCTTTTATCGGTGGCGAGGGCCTTAACGGCCGCGGTTCGGGTGGACATTCCGGGCTCCGTGAGCGTGTGGTATTGCTAAATTAGGCATCTCTAATATATACGTCAAGCCGCGCCGCGACATTCGCGCGCGAAAATCGTTCAGGAGCAGCCGATGTCCGCGACCGCCGCAACTGGGAACAAGTCTGGGAAGAAGCCGCAGATCAAGGCGTTCTTCGACGAGCCGACCAATACGGTGAGCTATCTGGTGTGGGACGGCGACACCAAAGACGGCGCCGTCATCGATCCAGTGCTCGACTATGATTTCCGAACCGGGGAGTGCTCCACTAAGTCAGCCGCCGCGATCCTTGCCGAAGCTCAAAAGCTCGGCGTCCGGATCGGGCAAGTTCTGGAAACGCACGCCCATGCCGATCATCTGTCGGGCGCGCCCTACATCAAGCTCAAGACCGGCGCGACGGTTGCGATCGGCGAACATATCCGCGACGTGCAGCGCATTTTCCGCCCCGTGTTCAACGCCGTCGATGTGTCCGGCGACGGCTCGGAGTTCGATCGCCTGTTCAAGGACGGCGACACCTTCAGCATTGGCGGACTCGACGGCGAGGTCATGCATACGCCCGGCCATACGCCGGCCTGCGTGTCGTACAAGATCGGCGATGCCGTGTTCGTCGGCGACACCCTGTTCATGCCGGACTACGGCACCGCGCGCGCCGACTTCCCCGGCGGCGATGCGCGCAACCTCTATCGTTCGATCAAGCGCGTGCTCTCATTGCCGGACGAGACGCGGCTGTTCATGTGCCACGACTACAAGGCGCCGGGTCGCGACCAATATGCCTGGGAGACCACGGTCGGTGAGGAGAAGGCGCGCAACGTCCACGTTCACGACGGCGTCAGCGAGGATGAATTCGTCAGGATGCGCGAGGCGCGCGATGCGACGCTCGCCGCGCCGTTGCTGCTCCTGCCGTCGATCCAGGTGAATATCCGCGCCGGCAAGTTTCCGCCGGCCGAGGTCGACGGCGTGCATTACCTGAAGGTGCCGATCAAGCTCGGCGGTGAGGCGGGACAGGCGTAAGCGTCCTCAGTCCCGCATCTTCACGTAGGAGCCCGGTGCGTCCTCGATCGGCTCGAACTGGCCGCCGCCAACGGCGCGCGAGGACACCTTCTCGTCGCTGATTTGCCCGATCCAGTCGAGCCAGTCTGGCCACCATGAGCCCGGATGTTCGGTCGCCGTTGCCATCCACTTGTCGACGTCGTCACCCTTCGGCGCATCGCCGAGCCAGTACTGGTATTTGATTTTCGGGCCGGGCGGGTTGATGACGCCGGCGATATGCCCGGAGCCGGCCAGCACATAGCGCACCGGGCCGCCGAAGAACTGCGAGCCGTACAGCACCGATTTGGCCGGCGCGATGTGATCCTCGCGCGTAGCGAGATTGTAGACCGGCACCGTGACGTCGCTCAGCTTTAGATGCGTGCCGGCAATTTCCATCTCGCCCTTGGTGAGGCGGTTGTTGAGATAGCAGTTGCGCAGATAGAAAGAGTGGTTGGCCGCCGGCATGCGCGTGGCGTCCGAGTTCCAATAGAGGAGGTCGAACGGGTAGGGCTTCTTGCCCTTGAGGTAATTGTTGACGACGTAGGGCCAGACGAGATCGTTCGATCGCAGCATGTTGAAAGTGTTGGCCATGCGCGAGGCTTCGAGATAGCCCTGTTCCTGCATCTGCTGCTCGAGCGCGCGGATACGATCCTCGTCGACGAAGATCTTGAGATCGCCGGCGAAGGTGAAGTCGACCTGTGCCGCGAACATGGTGGCCGAGACGACGCGGTCCTGCTTCTGCGCGGCGAGCCAGGCCAGGGTCACGGCGAGCAAGGTGCCGCCGACGCAATAGCCGATGGTGTGGACCTTGCTCTCGCCGGTGATCTTTTCGATCACGTCCATGGCCTCGAGCGGGCCTTCCTTCATGTATTGCTCGAAGCTCTTCTGCGCGAGATGGGCGTCAGGGTTGACCCAGGAGATCACGAACACGGTGAAACCGCGGTCGACGCACCACTTGATGAAGGACTTTTCCGGCGTCAGGTCGAGAATGTAGAACTTGTTGATCCACGGCGGCACGATCAGCAGCGGGACCTTGAACACCTCATCCGTTGTCGCTTCGTACTGGATGAGCTGCATCAGTTCATTCTGGTAGATCACCTTGCCCGGCGTGAGGGCGAGATTGCGGCCGACTGCGAAATTGCTCGGATCGGTCTGGCGGATCCTGAGGGTGCCGCGACCGGCGGCGATGTCCTCGCTCAGCATCTCCAGGCCATTGGCGAGGTTCTCGGCGTTGGAGATCAAAGTCTCGCGCATCAGTTCCGGATTGGTGAAAACGAAGTTGGACGGCGCAAGCGCGTTGGCGAACTGCCGGATATAGAACTCGGCTTTCCGCCGCGTGTGCTCGTCGATGCCTTCGGCGTCCTTGACCAGCCTCTCGCTCCACTGCACCGTCAGCAGATAGAGCTGCTTGAGGAAATCGTAGAACTGGTTCTGCGACCATTCCGGATCGGCGAAGCGCTTGTCCTTTGGGTCCGGCGCGACCACCGGCTTGAATTCTTCGCCGGTGAGGCGGTGCATGGCGCTCGCCCACAGGTCGAGATAGGAGCGGCCGATACTCTGCTGCAGTTGCAGGGTGCGTTCCGGATCGGCCAGCCAGTATTCGAAAATCTTGGCGACGGTCTTGACGATATCGGCGATGTCGGCGGCGAGGGCGTCCTCGACCTTGCCTTCCTCGCGCGGCTTCATATAGGCGGCGAGCGCCTTGCCACCTTGTTCGATGGCGCGGGCGAGATTGCGGGAGAACGCCTCGACATCGACCGCGCCCAAGACAGGCTCTGCGCCGGACGCCTGGCCGTCGCCGGCGGCCTTCGCCTTGTCGGGCTTGTCGCCGGCCGGCTTGGTGGCCGCGCCAGGCTTGAGCGCGATGACATTGCCGCCCCCTTTTTCGGGGGCAGCTTCGATGCTGGAGCTGGACGTTTCCATCGTCATTCTTTGTTCGGGCCACGTTTGGCCAAGGGCACGCTGATCGCGTGACTTGGACCAGGTCCACGAGGCATCGCAAGGCGCGTTATTAGGCAGTCAATGCCGTCTCGGACTTCGGCACGGCACGTTTCACACCTTGCTGCCGCCATATTAGCCGGGTAGCGCAATTATGCTATAATTCATTGAGTCTGCGTCGCTTTTTTGGCAACTCCGCAATCCGGATTTGCGGCAGTGCAGCGATGGGCAGAGGTCTGGATGACACGTTCCGTGAAAACTTGGCGGCCGTCGACCCTGGCGCTGGCCATTGCGGTACCGCTGGTGACCCAATTGGCCCTTTCCGGCTGCGCCTCCGGGGGCATGGGCGATCAGTTGCCGCACGCAATGGGCGGCTTGCCCGAAGGGGCACCGGCCCGTCCTGACAAGCCTTATGCCTATCCTGGCGTTTACGACACGCCGGCCCCCCGCAGCACCAAGCCGCTCGACGATGCCGAGCAGCTCAGGCTCCAGTGGGAACTGCAGGGCCTGCGTGAGCGTCAGGAAAAGGCAGCGGCAGACCCTGACGCTCCGCCGCCGGCGCCAAAGCCGGCAAAAAAGAACGCAAAGGCTCCGAAATCCGGGCAGGCCACTGGCGCCAGAACGAACCCGTGATAAAAGCCAGCCGGGGGTTCCAAGGCCAGCCGGAGAGGACGGCTTAAGGCTCCAGCCAAGGTCTGAAAATGATGGAAGAATTTTACCGCATCCGCCGCCTGCCGCCCTACGTGTTCGAAGAGGTGAACCGCGCCAAGGCCAAGGCACGGAACGCCGGCGCAGACATCATCGACCTCGGCATGGGCAACCCGGACCTGCCCGCGCCACAGCACGTCATCGATAAGCTCAAAGAGACGCTCGGCAAGCCGCGCACCGACCGCTATTCCGCCTCGCGTGGCATTCCCGGCCTGCGCCGCGCCCAGGCCGCCTATTACGAGCGCCGCTTCGGCGTGAAGCTCAATCCCGAGACCCAGGTCGTGGCGACGCTGGGCTCCAAGGAAGGCTTCGCCAACATGGCGCAGGCCATCACCGCGCCGGGCGACGTTATCATCGTGCCCGACCCGAGCTACCCGATCCACGCTTTCGGCTTCCTGATGGCGGGCGGTGTCATCCGCTCGGTCTCGTCCGATCCGACGCCGGATTTCTTCAATCAGGTCGAGCGCGCCATCAGGCATTCGATTCCGAAGCCGATCGCCATTGTCGTCTGCTATCCGTCGAACCCGACCGCCTTCGTCGCCAGCCTCGACTTCTACAAGGACCTTGTCGCCTTCGCGAAGAAGCACGAGATCTTCATCCTGTCCGATCTCGCTTACGCCGAGGTCTTTTTCGACAATGACCCGCCGCCGTCGGTGCTTCAGGTGCCGGGCGCGATCGACGTCGCCGTCGAGTTCACCTCGATGTCGAAGACGTTCTCGATGGCCGGCTGGCGCATGGGCTTTGCCGTCGGCAACGATCGGCTGATCGCGGCTCTCGGCCGCGTGAAGTCCTATCTCGATTACGGGGCCTTCACGCCGATCCAGGTCGCGGCTGCTGCTGCGCTCAACGGCCCGGAGGAATGCGTGCGGGAGATGCGCGCCATCTATACCAAGCGCCGGGATGTGATGGTGGAGAGCTTCTCCCGCGCCGGTTGGGACGTGCCGCCGCCGTCCGCCTCAATGTTCGCCTGGTCGCCGATCCCCGAGCCGTTCCGCGACATGGGCTCGGTCGAATTCGCCAAGCTGCTGGTCGAGAAGGCCGAGGTTGCGGTGTCGCCAGGCACCGGCTTCGGTGAGCGCGGCGAGGGCTTCGTGCGCATCGCGCTGGTGGAGAACGAGCAGCGCATCCGCCAGGCTGCGCGCAACATCAAACGTTTCCTCGAGACGGCGCCGACGCAGCTTCACAACGTCGTCCCGCTGACGAACCGGCGCTAAGTCATGGTCGAGCCTCTTCGCGTAGGTATCGCCGGCCTCGGCACGGTAGGCGCCGCATTGATTGCTCAGATAGGCAAAGAGCGTGAGGCTATTGCCGCGCGCTGCGGCCGCCGCATCGAGGTGGTCGCGGTCTCGGCGCGGTCGCGCAACAAGAACCGCGGCGTCGATCTCAAGAAGATAAAATGGTTCTCGGACCCGGTCGAGTTGGCCGGCTACGACGGCATCGATGTGTTCGTTGAGTTGATGGGTGGCTCGGGAGATCCGGCCAAGACCGCGATCGAATACGCGCTGGCCACCGGCAAGTCGGTGGTCACCGCCAACAAGGCGCTGCTCGCCAAGCACGGTTTCAAGATGGCGCAGCTCGCCGAGAAAGCGGGCGTCGCGCTCAACTACGAAGCCGCAGTCGGCGCCGCCATTCCGGTGATCAAGACCTTGCGCGAGGGGCTCGCCGGTAACGCGATCAACCGCATCTACGGCATACTCAACGGCACCTGCAATTATATCCTTACGAGGATGGAGCAGGAGGGCCTCTCGTACGCTGACTGCCTGGCTGATGCGCAGCGTCTCGGCTATGCCGAGGCCGATCCGACCTTCGACGTCGAAGGCTATGACACCGCGCAAAAGCAGGCGTTGCTGGCGAGCCTGGCTTTCGGCACCAAGGTCGACGAGAGCGCGATCTATGTCGAGGGCATTTCGTCGATCGCGCCGGCCGATCTTGCCGCCGCCGACGAGCTTGGCTATCGCATCAAGCTACTCGGCGTCGCGGTGCGTACGCCGAAAGGCATCGAGCAGCGCGTGCACCCGACCATGGTGCGCAAGGACTCCTCCATCGCGCAGGTGATGGGCGTCACCAATGCCGTCACCATCGACGCCGAGGGCGTCAACCCGATTACTCTGATCGGTCCCGGCGCCGGCGGCGCCGCGACGGCGTCCGCGGTGTTGTCCGACATCGCCGATGTGGCGCGCGGCCTGAAGGGGCCGCCTTTCGGGCGGACGACGGACAAGCTTGTCGCCGTGCGAAAGGCGCCGATGCAGCGCCACGAAGGCGGCTACTACATCCGCCTCGAAGCGCGCGACAAGCCGGGCACTGCCGCGACCATTGCCAAGCGTCTCGCCGAGCAGGACATCTCGCTGGAGTCTATCGTCCAGCGCCATCCGAAGGGCGAGATGTCGAAGTCGAAAAACGGCTCGGTGCCGGTTATCCTCATCACCTACGCGACCAGCGAGGACGCGGTGCGCAAGGCGCTCGCCGCGGTCGGCCGCGACAAGGTAATTTCCGGACGGCCGCAGGTCATCCGCATCGAGAAGAATTAGTCAGTTACGAGAGGACTATCCGATGGCTTCGATCACGATCCAGCCCGAACTGCTCCTGGAACGCATTCTGACGCTGGAGATCGTGCGTGTGACTGAGCGCGCTGCGGTATCTGCGGCGCGGCTGCGCGGCCGCGGGCTGGACAAGGCCTCCGATCAGGCGGCGGTTGATGCGATGCGGCGCGAGCTCAACAAGCTGCCGATCGACGGTACCGTGGTGATCGGCGAGGGCGAGATCGACGAAGCGCCGATGCTGTTCATCGGCGAGAAGGTCGGCAACAAGTCGGGCCCCAAGGTCGATATCGCCGTCGATCCGCTCGAGGGCACGGTGCTGTGCGCCAAGAACATGCCCGGCTCGATCGCCACCATCGCCATGGCCGATGGCGGCACGCTGCTGCACGCGCCGGACTGCTACATGGACAAGATCGCCATCGGCCCCGGCTATCCGAAGGGCACAGTCGATCTCGATGCGCCGGTTGAGGAAAACATCATCAATCTCGCCAAGGCCAAGGGCGTGAAGCCCTCGGAGATCACCGCCATCCTGCTCGACCGTCCGCGCCATGCCGACAAGATCGCCGCGATCCGCAAGCTGGGGGCCGCGGTGTCCCTGATTTCGGACGGCGACGTCGCCGGCGTCATCCACTGCGCTGAGGCCAAGACCGGCATCGACATCTATCTCGGTTCGGGCGGCGCACCGGAAGGCGTGCTGGCGGCGGCTGCGCTGCGCTGCATCGGCGGTCAGATGCAGACGCGTCTCGTGATCGACACCGAGGCGCTCCAGGAGCGTATCAAGAAGATGGGCATTACCGATGCCAAGAAGAAGTACGAGATCGAGGACATGGTGAAGGGCGACTGCCTGTTCGCCGCCACCGGCGTCACCACCGGGGCCATGCTCAAGGGCGTGTCGTTCGGCAAGGACGTGATCGAGACCGAGACCGTGGTCATGCGCTCGACCACCGGCACCGTCCGCCGCGTTATCGGCGAGCACCGCCAGCTCGAGAAGTTTCATCTGGATTGAGCTGCTTCTACGCACGGCCGTTGGTCTAACTCCGTCATGCCC
>JAEZEY010000223.1 GCA_023432845.1 Pseudomonadota bacterium | reverse complement strand
ATGCCCCATGGCGACAGATCGCGCGGCAGGGTGACGGTGGGCGGCGGAACGAGCGCCGGTGTGGGCACGACTGGCGTCGCAACGGGTGCCGACTCGGTGGAGCCCGGAGTCGGCGCTGCCGGCGGCGTTGTCACCGTGTCTGAGCCGGCCGCCGGAGATGCCGGCGTTTGAGCAAGCGAAACGACCGGCTGCATCAGGATGGCGGCGAGCAGCAATGCCGCCATGCCGGCGTGCCGCGCTTTTGCTGGCTTCACTCGGTTCGGACTTTCGGTCACGATTCATTTCCACGCAGTTGGCGACGGCTATGAGTGGGGCGCTTGTCCTCCCCATCATACCCGCCGCTCGGGCGACCCTATAGGAGCAATTGCGCAGCGCAACCGGAAATCACCGACGGTCCGCATATTTTAGTTATTCGAATCAATAGTTTAGAAGGCTTCAAACCTTTGCGGCCGTGCAACGAAGGCCAACGGCATCAACCGGTTGTGAGCATTGCTGGGCGCTCCGGTCTCGTGGCAGACATCGCCTCATCAGAAGCGCAGCCGCAGCCAGCGGCGGCATCAACACCGGGAACGTCCATGTCCTACTCGATGTCGCAAAATCTTATCCCGATCTGTGTCACCGGGCTCAATGCATTGTCAGGAGTGCTCGACAAAGCGGCCGCCCATGCCGCGGAGAAGAAGATCGACCCGTCGGTACTGCTCGGATGGCGGCTTGCGCCGGACATGTTCGCCTTCAGCCGGCAGATTCAGGTGGCCTGCGACCAGGCTCAGAAGGGCGCATCGCGACTCGCCGGCGTCGAACCGCCGAAGTTCGAGGACAATGAGGTCACCATCGACCAGCTCAAGGAGCGCATCGCGCGGACGGTGGCGCACATCAAGAGTCTGGATACCACCGCCATCGACGCTTCGAGCGAACGCGAGATCGTGTTTCCGCTCGGGCCCAAGCAGGCGAAGATGAAGGGTGCCGACTATCTCAACCACTTCGTACTGCCGAACTACTTCTTTCATCTCACCGCGACCTACGCCATCGCGCGCAACTTCGGCACCAACCTTGCCAAACGAGATTTCCTCGGTGCCATCCCGATGAGCATCGTCGAGTAGGGCACCCAAAGCGAAACCGCCCCGGAGGTTGTCCGGGGCGGCCCTGCCGTTTGTCCGAGCGATGGCAGATTACTCGCGGTACGAGACCCGCGTTCCGCCGGTGTAGCCGCCCGAGTAGCGCGCGCCGCCGTCCGGACCGCAGTTGCAGTCCACGCCGCGAACCTGACGCACTTCGTTGACGACCCGCGTTCCGCCGCGAACGTAACGGTTCACGACTTCGTTGCGGTGCTCGGTGCGATACTTGTTCGTGGTGTTCACCTTGTGCAGCGTGATGTTGCGCACCACCGTGTTCTGGCGGTGAACCACGACTTCACGATTGATCACCGGCTGGACGTGAACGACCAGTCGGTTTTCCTGACGCAGATGAGTGCGTCTCACTTCGCGGGTGTGATCGACGTAGCGAATGCGGGTGTTGACCCGCGGCGCTCCGCGAACAACGCGCTTGGTGTTGTACTGTGAATCCGGTTTGCGACAGTTACAAACCGGATCGTAGTAGGTACCGGCAGAAGCGGGTGTCGGGACGATCGTCGCCATTCCGATCACCAGCAAAGCGCCGCCGATGAGTGAGGTGAGGTGTTTCATTGTGGTACGCCCCGTTAACCATATAAGTGATGCCGTCGATCGGATTTTTCGGCCTGTTAACTATTTTTGTAAAGGAATTTTTTGAACGACGACTGTGGAACAAAGTCGTTCGTTGAATAATCTGCGCGCTCGACGTCGCGCGCTGTTTCAAATTGAAACGTTCAGGCGGAGAATTTGCGCTTGTGAATCGCGGCGAGGATTTCGGCGCGGTCCTTGTCCAGTGTGGAGCGTACGGACTCGGCCTTGCCCAACTGTCCCATTTCGCGCTGGTGCGTGACCGTGCCCTCGGTCATCAGGGGATCGAGGTCCAGCTCGCGCAAAGTCGCGGCCGATTCTTCCATCTCTGCGGCCCGACGTTCGCCGTGGCTCGCCATGCGCTCGAGATTGTAAGTTGTCGTCTCTTTCCAATCGATGCCGGGATAGTTGTTCTTCAGCGATGCCGTGACTTCTTCGAGGAGGCCGGCGCGTTCGGCGGCGAGGAAGCATTCATAGGTGAGGGCTTCGATGCCCTTGATCATGACGCTGCGGATCATCTTGATCGCCGCCGCCTTGCCGGTTTCGTCGCTGACCACCTTGAACTGCATCGCCATTTCGGCGAGCAGCGGCGCGATCGCTTCGGCATGCGGACCGGCGATAAGGATCGGCGTCCGATGGCGATTGGGATGAATTGGTGCGATCACCGCAATATCGACATAGCGTGCCTTGTCGCCGAGCAGGGCGGCGGTTGCGATCTTGCGGCCGGGCGAGACCGAGTTGATATCGAGGTAATAGGGATTGCCCGAAAGGTGCGGCACGACCGACTGCGCCGCCTCCAGACTCGAGGCTGCCGTCACGGCGGAGATGATGATGTCGCTGCCGAAAACGGCGTCGGCCGCTGAAGTGGCGAGGCGCACGCCGGCTCTGGCGCCGGCGGCTTTCAATTTCTCCCCCTCAGGCTTGGGAAACAGGATGTCCCAGGCCGCAATTTGCGCGACGCCTTCCTCGCGCAGTCCGGAGGCGATGGCTTGTCCCGCTTCGCCGAAACCGATGAAGGCAATGCGCGGGGTGTTACGAAGCGTCATGGGCCGTCTCCTGCGCGCCGATCCTATAACATATCGAGCGGCGTCGCGCGTTTCGGCGGTGGGAAGCGGGCATCTAGCGCCTTCAGATCGTCGGCCGTCAGTTCGAGGTCGAGCGCCGCGATGTTGTCGTCGAGGTGCTCCAGAGCGGTTGCCTTGGGGATGGTGATGATGCCGGGCTGGCGCAGCAGCCAGGCGAGGGCCACCTGCGCCGGGCTCGCATCGTGTCGCTGCGCTATCTGCCTGAGCGTGGCGTCGCCCAGCATGCGAGCCTGCTCCAGCGGTGAATAAGCCATCACCGGAATGCCGCGCTCTCGGCAGAACGGCACCAGGTCGAACTCGATGCCGCGCCGTGTCAGGTTGTAGAGGACCTGATTGGTGGCGCATTCCCTGTCGCGATCGAGCGCGGCAAGCTCGCGCATGTCGTCGGTATCGAAATTGCTGACGCCCCAGTCGAGGATCTTGCCGGCGGCTTTCAGCTCTCGAAATGCGGCCACGGTCTCTGCCAGCGGATCGCCACCGCGCCAGTGCAGTAGATAAAGGTCGATACGATCGGTCTTCAGGCGTTTCAGGCTGCGCTCGCAGGCGGCGATGGTACCGCGCTTCGAGGCATTCATCGGCAGTACCTTGCTGACGATTGCCAATTCATCGCGCCGCGCGCCCATCGCGTCAGCGACGATGCTTTCCGCTTCGCCGTCGCCGTACATCTCCGCAGTGTCGATCAGCGTGATGCCGCGCTCAATGGCGGCGCGCACGGCCTTGACCTCTTCGCCGCGCAGGCGGGCGCTTTCGCCCATGCGCCAGGTGCCGACGCCGAACACCGGCATGGTACGGCCGGACGGAAGGGGGAGTGTGGAGACGTTTGTCATGGCGGCGTTATACGCGAAGGGACGACGGCGCATAACGCCCCATGGGCGTCACTTGTGCGCGACCTCCGGCGTTCCATGGGTATGGAACGACTCGATGGTCTTAAGGCCCCAGGCCTGCCCCTTCTTGCGCTCGTCCTCGGTCCAGGTGACCGGCTTCCAATCCGGCGCCAGGATGAGCCGCGCGCCGGCATTGGCGACCTCGACGCGGTTGCCGCCGGGCTCATAGACGTAGAGGAAGAAGGTCTGCTGCACCGCGTGCTTGTGCGGGCCGGTTTCGATGAACACGCCGTTCTCGAGGAAGACGTCGGCGGCGAGCAGAATCTCCTCCCGCGAGTTCATGGCATAGGTAATGTGGTGGAAGCGCCCCGGCACGCCCGTCATGTCGCGGGTGTAGGCGAAGTCGTAGGACTTGTTGGTTGCGGTCAGCCAGATGCCGGCCTCGCGACCGTCATTGAGCACGATGCGTTCGGTGAGGCGGAAGCCGAGATACTTCTCGAAGAACTCGCGGCACTCCGAAATATTGACGGCGAGTCCGTTCCAGTGATCGAGCCGGCGCGGATTGATGCCGCGGCCGGGAAAGCGCTGCGGCTGGTTCTTCAGCGATGGCTTCAGTTCCGGCGGCGCCTCGTACCATTCGGTGTCGTAATAGAGTTCAATGACATGGCCGTCCGGATCCTTGCAGACGAAGGTCTTGCCATGGCCGAGGTCGCCGTCCGTCCAGCCGATCTCGAACGGCGTGCCCTTCAGCGCCGCCGCGCGGCGCTCCAGCGCCTGTGGCGTGCGGGTCCGGTAGGCGACATGCTTCATGCCGTTGGTCTTGGCGGCGGTGAGCTTGAGCGAATAGCGCTCGTAGTCGTCATAGGCGCGCAGATAGACGCTGTCGCCTTTCTCGCCGGCAATGGTCAGTCCGAAAATTTCGGTGAAGAAGCGCACGCTCTTGTCGAAAACCGGCGTCAGCAATTCGAGGTGACCGAGATGGGCGATATCCATGATCGGTTCAGGCGGATACTGGTTGTCGGCCACGGAGCGTCTCCTTTTTTGTCGCGGTCTTTTAGCGGCGTTCGAACGCCAGCACCAGATTATTGGCTGGCATCTCTATGGTTTTGACCCGTGTCAAACCGTTCGCCGCCGCAAGCTCGGTGACGGCCTCCAGGTCGCGCACGCCCCACGCGGGATTGCGCCCGCGCAAGGACGCATCGAAGGCTTCGTTGCTCGGTGCGGTGTGGGCGCCGTCCCGCTTGTAGGGCCCGTACATGATGAGATGGCCGCCGGGTTCGAGATGCCGGCCGGCGCCGCGCATCAGGTTCTCGGTCACCGCCGACGGCGCGATGTGAATGACGTTGAAGCAGAGAATGACGGCGAGCGCACCGTCATCCCATCGCCAATCCGGTTGCATAAGGTCGATGCTGCGCGGCGGACGCAGGTTCGGCAGGTTCACGGCGCGGCGCCAGGCCTCGATCGAGGCGCGGTGCGACTCCACGATGTCGCTCGGCCAGAAGGTGAGGTGGGGCAGGCGCGCGGCGTAGGTTGCGATGTGCTGACCGGTGCCGCTGCCGATCTCCAGCACCGCGCCGGTCTTGGCCGCCAGAAGGCCGCCGATCGCCGACCAGATCGGCTCCACGTTGCGATGGAACGCCGGCGCGTCGAGCCGGCCGTCCTCGCCCGCTGGCGGCAATCCGCTGGTGCCGAATTCAAAGACCGGTTCGGTCATAGCGCAGTTCCGTCATGCAAACGCAGATGCCATCGTACATATAGTCTTGGGTGCGGCCACGGGCGAAAATTGGGCGCCAGTCCGGCACTGGAGGACGGTCATGACCGATGTTCCCATCTCACGTGGATTTCGCGGACGCGGCAGCGGCGCGCGCGACGCCCGCATTCCGCCGGGGCAACATCTGGTCGAGGATTTCCCGTGTTGTCCGCGGGACCAACGCCACCGGCGGCCGCCAACATGGTCAATTCTGAATGGGCGGTAACCCTGACCGCCGGGTCGACGCCGAGACGCTTCATCATCTCGGGGCAGGCAGAACCTGTCGTTCTACGGGTTGGTCATCACACAGTTCCTCCGGATCGTTCGTCAAATGGAGGTTGAGGCCCACGCGGGATGACGTTCCACGATTTGGATCAGGTAACTCGCAACGCCCCGCCAAACGCAAAGAAGCCGCCCGGTGGGGCGGCTTCTCGCGTCTTTTGGAAGGTTACGGCGCTTATTCGCCGCCGGCCGTCAACTCCTCCGAAATCTTGCCGAAGGTGGTGTTCAGGTCGGAGCCGAGAGTCTGCACCGCCACGATGATCGCGACCGAGATACCCGCGGCAATCAGGCCGTATTCGATGGCGGTGGCACCGGACTCATTGGCGAGGAAGGCTTTGAGAAGTTTCATTGCAAGCTCCATTGGTGACTGGGCGCAATTTTTCTAACCCACGCGATAGTTCCCGAACAGGCACGCGTAATGGTTACGTTGAATTAGCCATAAGCATTCGATGGCGGCGTTCAGGATGTTTGATGCTCATTCGCCGCAAAACTGGCGCCAAAGCCGCAACGACTTTCACTGATCATTTTGCTCTATTTGCATACAAGTGCTGCGGCACGGTGCACTGGTGTGTCCATCCACGGCATCCATGGCGCTTAAATCGACAGCGCTGCCTATTATTTCACCGCACGCTTGTGGCTGAAAACTAGGCAAGTTCGGCGCGTTGCTATTTATCCCCTCTCGAACAATGCCTTAGGCCGTTTGCGACGGCTTGGCACAGAGCTTGCGAACTTGTTGCGGCGCGAAGAGTAGCGATGACGCGCGCGTCAAACGCAGGGGATCTGGAAGCATGAACCAAACAACAGTGAAGGCCGTCAGCCGGCCGACCGCCCGCAAGTGGCTTGCCGCCGCCGCGGGCCTTGCCATCGCGGCCACGGGAGCGATCTCGTCCGCAAGCGCTCAGGACACCATCAAGGTCGGTATTCTCCACTCGCTCTCGGGCACGATGGCCATCTCCGAGACGACGCTGAAGGACACGATGCTGTTCCTCATCGATGAACAGAACAAGAAGGGTGGCCTGCTCGGTAAGAAACTCGAAGCCGTCGTGGTCGATCCGGCCTCGAACTGGCCGCTGTTCGCCGAAAAGGCGCGTGAACTGATCGCCAAGGACAAGGTCTCGGCCGTGTTCGGCTGCTGGACCTCGGTGTCGCGCAAGTCCGTGCTGCCGGTGTTCAAGGAACTGAACTCGATCCTGTTCTACCCGGTGCAGTACGAGGGTGAGGAATCCGAGCGCAACGTGTTCTACACCGGCGCCGCGCCGAACCAGCAGGCGATCCCGGCCGTCGACTATCTGATGTCGAAGGACGGCGGTGAAGTGAAGCGCTGGGTGCTGGCGGGCACCGACTACGTCTATCCGCGCACCACCAACAAGATCCTCGAGGCCTATCTGAAGGCCAAGGGCGTCAAGGACGAAGACATCATGGTCAACTACACGCCGTTCGGCCACGCCGACTGGCAGACCATCGTGGCCGACATCAAGAAGTTTGGCTCGGCCGGCAAGAAGACGGCGGTGGTTTCGACCATCAACGGCGACGCCAACGTGCCGTTCTACAAGGAGCTCGGCAACCAGGGCATCAAGGCGACCGACATTCCGGTCGTGGCGTTCTCGGTCGGCGAAGAAGAACTCGCCGGACTCGACACCAAACCGCTCGTCGGTCACCTGGCCGCCTGGAACTACTTCCAGTCGATCAAGGACCCGAAGAACGCCGAATTCATCAAAGCCTGGCAAACCTACACCAAGAACGCCAAGCGCGTGACCAACGACCCGATGGAAGCCCACGTCATCGGCTTCGCCATGTGGGTCAAGGCGGTCGAGAAGGCCGGCACCACCGATCCGGACAAGGTCATCGACGCCCTCCCGGGCACCGAAGCCCCGAACCTGACCGGCGGCATGTCGAAGATGCTGTCGAACCACCACATCACCAAGCCGGTCTTCATCGGCGAAATCCGCGGTGATGGCCAGTTCGACGTGGTGTGGAAGACCAAGGGGCTGGTGCCCGGCGATGCCTGGTCCGACTTCCTGCCCGGCTCGAAGGACCTCGAAGCCGACTGGGTCAGCCTGAAGTGCGGCAACTACAACAAGGTCACCAAGAAGTGCGGCGGCCAGGGCTCCTAAGTCCGTCCGCTTGAGCCTTCCGCGTCTAATGACGTGACACCAAGGGGAGGCGGCCATACCGCCGCCTCCCGCTTCTTGCCTGACATGCCGGGAGTCGTGATCAACATGCGCGGGTTGTTTGATCGCATTGGAATTCTATTGCTGTTTGCCGTTCTGATTGTCGTGGGCGCAGGTGCCGGCGATGCTCTGGCAGGGCCATACGAAGATGCTTTGCCCGGTTTCGCGGCGGACAGCTTCAGCGACACCGCCGACAGCGTCGACCTGGTTGCATCGTCCGGCAGTCCGCTCGCCGCGCCGCTCTTGCAGGCGTTAAAGGACCAGCGGCTACAGTACAGCGCCGCCGAGAGAAGGGTCTTCATCAAGACGGCGGACGGCAAACTGCTTGACGCTGCGACCGGTCAGGCTTTCGCCGGCGCGGCTCCGGCCGATCTCGACAATGTCCGCCTCAACAACCGCCTGCGCAATCTGCTCGACGCCGCGCTCGGCAGTCTGACCTTGATGGCGCCCGATC
>JAEZEY010000184.1 GCA_023432845.1 Pseudomonadota bacterium | reverse complement strand
AACCGGCGCGGGGGGACCCCCGGCCTGCCGGCGCCGGGGCCGCTGCATCCACGCCGGCGCCGGCCGCGCCACCGCGCGAAAAGCGCGACGCACCGCCGGTCCCGCCGCTGTCGGTCATGGGCATCGGCAGTTGGCCGCGGCCGCGCTGGATGGTCGAGACCATGCACGATTATGTCTCGGGCAAGCTCGACGAGGCGGCGTTTCACGAAACCGCCAACGACGCCGTGCGTCTTGTGGCGGCGGCGCAGGATCGTGCCGGCGTCGGCGTGATGACCGATGGCGAGCAACGTCGTGACAGTTATGCCAGCTTCGTCGCCACAAGGCTCGACAATACCCAGCTCATCCCGCTGACCGATCTGTTGCCTCTGGTCGATCATCCGGAGGAGTTCGAGCGCGAATTGCGCGCTCTCGATGTGCCCGCCGCCGACGTGCGCCACCCGGCGGTGTTCGGCCGCATCGGTCGCAGCCGCTCGCTCGCCGCCCATGAATTCGATTTCCTGCGCACGCTCACCGAAAAGCCGATCAAGATCGCGCTGCCGGGGCCTTATCTCCTGACCCGCACCATGTGGATGGAGTGTCTGCAGGAGCGCGCCTATCAGAGCCGCGAGGAGATCGCCGAGGATATCGTTGCCGCCTTGCGCGCCGAGCTCGCCGAGCTCGTCGATGCTGGCGTGTCGCTCATTCAGTTCGACGAGCCGGTGTTGTCGGAGGTGGTGTTCTCAGGCCCCAAGAGCCGGGCGAGCTTCATGTGCGGCGCGTTGTCGGAATCGCGCGGCCCGGAGCATGAGCTCGCCTTCGCCCGCGATCTGGTCAACGCCGTGGTCGAAGGCATGCCGCGCGAGCGCATCGCCGTCCATGTCTGCCGCGGCAACTGGACGCCGGACGAATCCGTGGCGCTGGCCGGCAGCTACGCGCCGCTGATCGATACGCTCGGCGCCATGAAGGTCGGCGCCTATCTGCTGGAGATGTGCACGCCGCGCGCCGGCGAGATGGAGTTGCTGCGGCAATTGCCGGACGACGCCCGCATCGGCGTCGGCGTGGTCAACCAGAAATGCGCGCATACCGAAGCGGCCGCCGATATCGAAGGCAAGATCAAGGAAGCCCTCAATCTGTTCGGCCGCGAGCGCGTGCTGCTGCATCCCGATTGCGGCTTCGCCACCTTCGCCGACAATCCGATCTGCGGCATGGCCTCGGCCGAGGAAAAGCTCGCGGCCATTGTCGCCGCGGCGGAGCGAGCGGGCTGACCGGACCTCCAATTTGGTGAGGGCCCGGTGATTTCCCACCGGGCCCTCGTCATCATATCAGCCGGCCTGTAAGCCGGGTTTTGTATGGCCTGCGGATCGCTCCGCAAACGTGACGGCCATTCATCTGGTACGCCGGTTGCCCGGCGCATCCTGCAACCTACCCGGATGACTGACCTGGACAGGTCTTCGGCCCGAAAGCCTGAAGCGTCATCCCTATTCGGTTTTGCTCCCGGTGAGGTTTGCCGTGCCGCCGTCATTGCTGACGAGCGCGGTGGTCTCTTACTCCACCGTTTCACCCTTACCTTGCGGCCAATACGCAACGCGGCCGAAGGCGGTCTGTTTTCTGTGGCACTGTCTCTGGGACCGGGGCGGTGAAGCCTCAATCCCGCCGGACGTTATCCGGCACCGTTTGTCCATGGAGCCCGGACTTTCCTCCCCGGCCGCCTTTCGGCATTGGCGCGGAGCGGCCGTCCGGCCGACTGACAATAAGAGGAATGGAGATTGCGGGCGGTGGCGTCAAGGCGCGCGGCCGAAGCGGTTAAACAAAAAAAGCCCGGACTGGTCGAGGGGATGACCAGCCCGGGCGGGTGCCTTGGGAGGCAAGTCAAGCGCGCCGGTGGGAGGGGAAGGGGGCGCGCTAGCTCAGCAGTCTCGAGGGAGATCCAGTCCGTCGAGAAATTCGGGTCAGCCGCGCTTAGTGCGCGGCCTGGGGGCGGAACGCCGCGAACAGGCGCTTGATTGCAATTCCAAGGTCGCGGGCGGCAGCGCGGAAGCTCTCCGCGCGGGCGGCCTGGGCCTGACGGACCACGCGGTCGATCTGCGCGCGGGTCTCGAAAGCGTGGTTGGTCGGTATGGTCATTTTCATCTCCGGCGCAGCGGGCTCTGGTGTGGTTCCCTATGCGCTTACTGCATAATATTATCTCTCCTCTTAATTATAATCCGCTATGATACGCATACATCTGTGAACGAATGGAACAGATATGGACGCCACCTCGGATTTGCGGGTTTTCGTCCGCGTCATGGATCGCGGCAATTTCTCCCAAGCGGCCAAGGACCTGGGGCTGACGCCCTCGGCCGTCTCGAAGCTGGTGTCGCGGCTTGAAGACCGGCTCGGCGTCAGGCTTCTGGAAAGGAGCACGCGGCGGCTGGCGCTGACGCCGGAAGGCGAGACTTTTCTGGAGCGGGCCCGCCGAATCGTCGCCGATATCGAGGAGGCCGAGGCCGAAGTGGCCCGGGTGCGCGGGGCTCCGCGCGGCAAGCTCCGCATCAATTCCGGTACCGCATTCGGCCTGCACCAGCTCACTCTGGCGCTGCCGGACTTCCTGGCGCGGTATCCGGAGATCGACATCGAGCTCTCGATCACGGACCGGCTGGTCGACCTGATCGAGGAGCAGACCGACATCGCGGTCCGTTCCGGCCATATACCGGAAGGGCCGTTTGTCCAGCGCAAGCTGGCCGACCTGCAGCGCGTCATCTGCGCGGCTCCGTCCTATCTCAAGCGCCGCGGCACGCCGCAGAGCGCCGACGATCTCAAGGCGCATGACTGCATCGTTGTCGCCGGCCCCGGGCTGAGCCGCTGGCCGTTCAAGACCCGCGCCGGCATCGATGTCATTGCCGTGCGGCCGCGCGTCGTCACTGACAATGCCGAAGCCGCGCTGCGGATGGCGATCGGGGGCGGCGGCATCGTGCGGCTGTCCGACGTCATCGTCGGCGATCCGCTGCAAAAGGGCAAACTGGTGCCGCTGCTCACGGCGAGCCACCACGTCGAGCCGTTTCCGCTGGCCGCGATCTATCCGGCCGGGCGCAACCGGCTGCCGCGCGTCGCGGTGTTCATCGAATTCCTGCGCGAGCGCTTCGGTCATGCGCCGTGGCGCGTTCCCGAAATCCCGGCGCCGCCGGTTTAGCGTGATCGTTTTTCGTCGTGTCATGCCCCGCGCAAGCGGGGCATCCGGTAATCGTTTGAAAGCTTAGGATACTGGATCGG
>JAEZEY010000130.1 GCA_023432845.1 Pseudomonadota bacterium | reverse complement strand
CGATATGCGCCTCGTGGCGAAGGGGCTGGAGGCCAACGCCGTCGGCACTGCGCAACCCTGCGCGACGACGCCGGCGGCGTCGCTGCGCGCGACCATTGCTCGCGCCAATGTCGCGCCATTGCGCGGTCCGGCGCGCGACGATGCCATGCTGCCGGTGACCTTCGATGGCCGGGTCGCGGTGAAGGGCGGCGACGTATCGATCACCGACATCAATGCCAGTGTCGGCGGCAGCCGCATTCGCGGCAAGCTGGCGCTGGGTCCGGGCGCGCCTCGTCAGGTGTCGGGCGAGATCGAAGCCGATACGGTCGATGCCGGCGGCCTGCTGGCCGCGGCGATCGGCATGCCGGGGACCGCCGCGGGGGCGGGCAAGCTGTGGGTGTGGTCGACCGAGCCGTTCGGTGACGGCGTGTTCGGCAACCGCGCGGGAGCCGTGACCTTCAAGGCCCGGCGTCTCGACGTGACGCGGCAGATCGCTGTCAGGGAATTCCGGGCCATACTGCGCATGGCCGACCGCGAGTTCACCGTGGATGAGATGAGCGGCGATATCGGCGGCGGCGAACTCGGCGGCGCGATGACGTGGCGCGACACGGATTTAGGTCTGACCACCAAAGCCGAGCTTTCGCTGACGGGCGCCGATGCCGCGGTCCTGCTGCCGTCGGGCGCCCGCCCCCCGATCACCGGCAAGCTCGATATGAAGGCCGAGGTGAACGGCTCCGGCATGAGCCCGATCGCGCTGATTGGCTCGCTGCAGGGCGGCGGCACGGCGACGCTGACTGGCGGCCAACTGGCGGGGCTCAACCCGCAGAGTTTCGACACCGTCACGCGGGCGGTGGATCAGGGTGTCGTGATCGACAACAAGCGCATCGCCGGCATCGTCGAGGGTGCGCTCGACAGCGGCCAGCTAACCGTGTCGCGCGCCGATCTCGCCTACACAATAAACGCCGGGCAGCTGCGGCTTTCCAAATCCACGGTCGAGAGCCGCGATGCTGATCTCGGCATCACCGGTGAGGTCGATCTCAGCGACGGAACGCTGGACGCCCGCTTCGTCCTGTCTGGTTCGAACCAGGCGGCCGGGGCCCGGCCGAATATCTTCATGGCCGTGCGCGGGCCTATTGCCGAGACGAGCCGCAACATCGACGTGTCGGCGCTGACGGGCTGGCTGACCTTGCGGTCCGTCGATATTCAGGCGCAACGTCTGAAGGCGCTCGAAGCGGCGCAACCGAAGCCCGTACCCGCGCCCGCGCCTCCGTCGCCACCTCCCGGTCCGTCGGCGGCCGCTCCGGTCCCGCCGTCGCCGGAAGCCGCTGCGGCTGACGAAACGTCCACCAGCGCCGTGCCCTCAGCGCCGTCGCGGCCCGCTTCTCAAAAGCAAATGGCGCCGGCTTTGCCGGCGCCACTCGATATCAGATCGGCACCGCGGCCCGCCGGCATTGCCGGCCCAACTCCGCCTGCGGTCAGCCCACAAAACTGACGCGTTGCGGCAATACGCCCCCATGCAGCTGGTCGGTCTCTTTCGGGGGATCGTTTCCTTGCGCGCGATAGTAATCCAGCACGTACAGCCGAATGGCCGACGACAGATTGCCGTGGCGGCGGTCGGTATCGATCGACGCGACGAGGTCCGACAGGGTCATCTGACGCAGCACCGCGATCTCCTTGAGGCCCTGCCAGAACGCATCCTCGAGGCTGACGCTGGTCTTGTGGCCGGCGATGACGATCGAACGCTTGACGACTGGAGAGTTCATGGACGTTTTCCCGTGGTGATCTTGTGCCCGTCGAGTTTGCGGCTTTGCTGTACGCGTCGCGCGGCATCGAGGTCGCGCTCCTGCTTTGGGCGACCGTGGGCAAGACGTTGGGCATGGGCTTGCTGCTCGTCCAGTTGACGCCTGGCTCGTTTGCGCGCGACCCGAAGATTTACAATGTCAGACATTCGATCTTTCGCTTCCGCCCGATGCCTACGGAACTTCGCCCGCTATCCGAAAATCCTCTCCCCTCAATATTGAGGCGAACAAGGCTTCTTCTGGGTACTTTGGGTAAGACTGTGGCGAAATTTCAATACACGGTTAGTTGAACACAATAATTCTCAGGCAATGCGCCTCGAATAACTTGGGATTTAGGCGCCGTATAATTACTCTACTACACAGAATATTTTAAATATACCTCTGCGTTTGCCGGCTAATATTTCTATATTTCGAATATAGTGGATGAATAGTCTGCGGCTGTTTGATGGCTTAACAATATAAAAAACGATATTCGTCAGTAAAATAGTATCTCGATACGTTGTAATAACATGTTAGACGCATTCCAGGCTATGAATATAGCCTCAGGTAATATGAATTTGTCCGTCCGACGATGACTGAACATTGTCGATTTCGCTGTGGGATTTCGTCGGAAAGTCTTCAACGACTTGAGAACTAGCTGGTTAGTCCACCCCGGGCCGCGTCATCTTCTCGGGCTGGACGATCCGGTCGAAGTCGGCTTCGGACACGAAGCCGAGCCGGACAGCCTCTTCGCGCAGGGTTGTTCCGTTGGCGTGGGCGGTCTTCGCGACCTGGGTGGCCTTGTCGTAGCCGATGTGCGGGGCCAGCGCCGTCACCAGCATCAGCGAGCGCTGCATCAATTCAGTAATGCGCGCGACATTAGCGGCGATGCCCGTGATGCAATTCGTGGTGAAAGAATTGGCCGCATCGCCGAGCAGCCTGATCGACTGCAGCATCGCGTTGGCCATGACCGGATTGTAGACGTTCAACTCGAAGTGGCCCTGGCTGCCGGCGACGGTGATGGTGGTCTGATTGCCGAAGATTTGGCAGCAAACCATGGTCAGTGCCTCCGACTGGGTCGGGTTGACCTTGCCCGGCATGATCGACGAGCCGGCCTCGTTGCTCGGCAGATTGAGTTCGCCGAGGCCCGAGCGCGGCCCCGAGCCGAGCAGCCTTATATCGTTGGCGATCTTGAACAAGGCGGTCGCGGCGGCGTTGATGGCGCCGTGCGCGAACACATAGGCATCATGGGCTGCCATATGTTCGAACTTGTTGTCGGCGCTGACGAAGGGCAGGCCGGTTTGTTCGGCTATGCGCTTGGCGAAGCGCGCGGCAAATTCCGGATGAGCGTTGAGACCGGTGCCGACCGCCGTGCCGCCCTGGGCGAGGGGCATGAGATCGCGCTGCGCCTCCTTCAGCCGTGCTACTGACGACTTTACTTGCGCCGCATAGCCGGAAAATTCCTGGCCTAGAGTAATGGGCGTCGCATCCATGGTGTGGGTGCGGCCGATCTTGACGATATCGGCAAATTCCTCCGCCTTGGCCTCCAGCGCCTGTTGCATGGCGGTCAGCGCCGGCATCAGGTGATGCTCGATGCGCAACGCCGCGGCGATGTGCATCGCGGTGGGGAAGCTGTCATTCGACGACTGCCCCATATTCACATGATCGTTGGGATGGATCGGCTTCTTCGAGCCGAGGCTGCCGCCAAGCGCCACATTGGCGAGGTTGGCAATCACCTCGTTGACATTCATGTTGGTCTGCGTCCCGGAGCCGGTTTGCCAGACCACCAGCGGGAAATGTTCGTCGAGCTTGCCGTCGGCGATGTCCTGTGCGGCTTTGGCGATCGCCTCGGCAAATTTGGCGTCGAGCAGGCCGAGGTCGCGGTTGACCTCCGCCGCGGCGCGCTTCACCCGGCCGAGCGCGTGGATGATCTCGATCGGCATCCGCTCGGCGCCGATGCGGAAATTGCGCAGCGAGCGCTCGGTCTGCGCGCCCCAGACCTTGTCGGCAGGGATGTCGAGCGCGCCGAAGGAGTCGCTCTCGCTGCGGGTTTGCTTTGCGGGGTCGGATGTGTGGGCCATGCGGAACACCTATGGCGGATGAACGCCGGGGCAAGCTCGCGCGGCCGGAAAAGTTCGGCGCCGGCGGCTACTTCTTGCGGAAACGGTCGAGGCGGACCACTTCGCCGCCGCCCGGTGGCTTGTCGGGCTTGGGTTCATCTGGCTCGCCGGCGCTAGCCGGCGCAAGCGGGGTTGCGGCTGGCGTTACGGGAACCGACGGCTGCGCCGGCTTGGGCGCCGCGGTATCGGTCGCCGACACAGTTCTCGGCGCGCTCACGGCCTTGGGGGTGGCCGCGCCACCGTCGCCTTGGGAGGCCTGATCCTCCGAGACCTCCTCGAATTGGAGGCCGAACTGCACCGATGGATCGAAGAAGCCGGTTACCGCGGCGAACGGAATATACAGTTTTTCAGGAATGCCGCCGAACGACATGCCCACCTCGAAGCCGGCATCGGTGACCGCCAGGTCCCAGAACTGGTGCTGGAGGATGATGGTCATGTCCTCCGGGTACTGCGCGCGCAGACGGTCCGACAGGCGCACGCCCTCGGCCTGGGTCTCGAACGAGATGTAGAAATGATGATCGCCCGGCAGCCCCTTTTTCGCGGTATCGGCGAGCACGGCACGCACGACGCCGCGCAGGGCCTGCTGGGTCAGAAGGTCGTAACGGATGTGGTCGGCCATGAAAGTCCCGGGACGTGGGCTTAAAGAGAGTCGCAAACATCGTAGCGCAATTGGCGCGGAGGCGGGAGCGCCGCGGTATCGCATTGGCAGAATTGCTGATTTTCGCGGAAAGGCAGTCCGGGGCCCGCTGAAGGAAAGTGGAGGCTTCTGTTGCCAGGTGCCTCCGAACCCCGCCTAACGGAGCTTATCCCGTTAGGACTTGTAGGCTTGGTTTTTCAGGACCGCTTAGGCGGCCTGAGCAACCGGAGCATAGTTGTCGTTGGCAACTATGAGATTGGCCCGATATCGGCGGAACCATGCCGAGCGAAAGATCGCCTTTTACGCCCTCGTCGATCCTAGTTCGCCCCCGCCGGTGTCGCCCACAAGGTCCGCCCTTTCGGAGGGACCGGCCCCGCCTCAACGAACGGGTGCCTGGTATGGCGAGCGACACGGGTGGAGGCGCCGGGTACTGCCCCCGGGTCCGAAAGGTTTATTGTGACGTCCGTTTATCGCCATAGACCGGGTTGCCCCGGCACCACTGAATATAGGGCGGTTCGCGGCCGAGGGTAAGGGTCAACTGTCCCCCGAGTCCGGAAATGCCGCAAACGCCCCCGAACGGCGGCTTTTGCTGGCGCAAGGCCGCCTTTCGGTGGCTCGGCTAACCTCCCGTCAACCAAGGAGCGGGAACCGGGCCGTAAATTTAATCGGCGCAAATGTACATTAACGTCGACAACCTAGGGTGGCCGGGAACAGGAAGGCCGCCATGAGCAGAACGCTCGCCCAACTTCTTAGCCGTCTCCGGGCTTTTGCCGCCGATCGCCGCGGCAACCTGGCAATTACGTTCGCACTCACCTCCGTGCCGGTGGTCGTATCGGTCGGCGCCGCCGTCGACTACAGCCTGGCCAACCGCACCAAGGCGACGCTCGATGCCTATGCCGACGCCGCCGCGCTGTCGGTCGTGAACACCAAGGCCATGTCGCTGACGGAGACGCAGGCGCAGCAGGCGGCCGTCACGTTCTTCCAGGCTCAGGCTGCTACCCTCAAGCGCGGCACCGTCGGCACGGTGACGGCCAAGGTGACCGACACCACCAGTGGGCGTGCGGCGGTTCTTACCTACACGGCGAGCGTCGAGACGACCCTGGCGAACGTCGCCGGCATCTCCAGCATCGATGTCGCCGGCAAGGCGACGGCCAATTCTGCTCTGCCGGTGTATATGAACTTCTACATGCTGCTCGACAACACGCCGTCGATGGGCGTGGCGGCGACGCCGCCCGACATTTCGCGCATGGTCAACAACACGTCGGACAAGTGCGCCTTCGCCTGTCACCAGATGGACGCTGCGCCGAACGATTACTACGGCCTGGCCAAGAAGCTCGGCGTCACCATGCGAATCGATGTCGTGCGCAGCGCCACGCAGCAGCTGATGGATACGGCGGAGGCGAGCAAGATCGTGCAGAACCAGTTCCGCGCCGCCGTCTACACCTTCGGAAAGTCCGCCGAGAAAATGGGGCTGACCAAGGTCTCGCCGCTGTCGCCCAACCTCAAGACCGTGAAGTCGAAGGCCGAGGACGTCGACCTCATGACCATCCCATACCAGAACTACCAGAGCGACACCCAGACCAACTTCGACAAGATATTCACGAGTCTGGACGACGAGATTCCGACGCCGGGTGATGGCAGTAAATCGAATTCGGCGCAGGCATTCGTGTTTTTCGTGTCGGACGGCGTACAGGATGCCGCCAATGTGAGTTGCATCAAGCCGACGGTGCAGGGGCAGGATCCGAAGACGGGCACCAAATACACGCGCTGCCAGTCGCCGCTGAACACGAAGTATTGCGACGCGCTCAAGAAGCGCGGCGTCAAGATCGCGGTGCTGTACACGACCTATCTCGCTCTGCCGACGAACGACTGGTACATGAGCTGGATCGACCCGTTCAACAAGGGGCCGTATGGCCCGTCGCCGAACAGCGAGGTCGCGCAGAACATGGAAGCATGTGCGACGCCTGGCTACTACTTCGAAGTCAGTCCGACCGAAGGCATTGCCGAGGCCATGAACGCGCTATTCCTGAAGGCGTCGCAGTCGGCGCGCATCAGCAAGTAACACGCCGGTACGCCGGCCCGGCCACCGCGCCAGCGGCGACCGGTGGCTTGCCTTGTCAGGCTGCGGCCTGGACCCGGCCGCGCTCCAGCGAAGCGATCGCTTCGTCAACCGTCTGCACGTCGCCGAAGATCGAGTAGAAGGCGTTGAGCGAAGCGGCGTGGATCTCGTCCGTATAGGTCGCCAGGGCGTTTGAAACCATTGTGACCTTGAAGTTGAGCATCATCGCGTCCCGCGCTGAGCTCTCGCAGCAGACATTCGTTGCGGTGCCGCCGATCAGCAGCGTGTCGATGCTGCGGGCGCGCAAGTGGCCTTCGATATCCGACGAGCCCTGGATGAAGGCGCTGAAGCGTTTCTTGACGATCTGCGCGTCTTCCGGCCTGGCCTCGAGCTCGCCCCACAGATTGTGGCCCTCGTGCGCGGTGTCCATGGTCGTGTAGCGGGTGTCACGGCGGTCGGGCGTCATGAGGTGATCGTGGAATACCGACCAGGATTCGCGCGTGTCGTTGGTCGCGTTCTTGATCCAGACGACGTGGCCGCCCATGGCGCGTAGTGCCGCAGCCATCTTGTTCACGGCCGGGACGATCTTGCGCGCCGGCGGAACTTCGCCCTGAAAGCCGGGCTTCATGAAATAGTTCTGCATGTCGATGACAACGAAAGCGGTCTTCGCCGGGTTCATCACGTCGAACGGATGAGCGCGCCCGGTCCGGTTGGTGACGCCTTCGATCAAGTCGGACGGCAGCGAGAACTCGTGCATGGTCAACTCCTGTCAATGTCATGGCCGCGGCAGAACGGTGCGTGCGAATCCAAGCACGTTCCATGCCATTGACGAAAGATGATGCAGAAAGGCGCGTTCGTGCACACGCCACGCGGTCCCGCCTTCGCGCAACGCAGACGTCGTAGAACGCAGGCGCATGACCGGCAGCACGCTTGCCGAATGCTTGGGCGCCGCGGCGCGCTTGCTGCTCATGAAGTGCGCCAGGAGGTGCGCGATGTGCCGCGATTTGAAGCGTGCGATGCGCAGGCGGAGCGCAAATATCAAATGGCCCGGTTGTTGCATTTCGTTCAGCAGCAAAAGGAGCCACGACGATGATCGCATTCCCCAAGACGTTCCGCTCGCTCGCGCTCGCCGGCGCTATCGCAACCGCAGCGTTCGGCTCGATGCCTGGCGCAACCGCAGCCGATCTCGTCAAGCTGAAGATGGCCGAGGTCGTGCGCTCGCAATTCTACATTCCGATGTATGTCGCGCTCGGCAAGGGCTTCGTCAAAGAGGAAGGGCTCGAGGTCGAACTCGTCACCACCAATGGCGGCGACCGCGCCGGTGCGCTGGTGCTGTCGGGGCAGGCCGATTTTGGCCTCGCCGGTCCCGAGGTGCCGATCTACATCTACAACGGAGAGTCTGCGGACAAGACACTGATCTTTTCGGCGCTGACCGCGACCGACGGGCTGTTCATCGGCTCGCGCGAGAAGATCGATAATTTCAAATGGTCCATGATGGAAGGCAAGAAGATCATGGGCTGGCGGCCCGGCTCGACACCGGAGCTGTATCTTGAATATGTGCTGAAGAAGAACGGCGTCAGCGCCGCGACCGTGAAGAGCATCATCACCAATATCGGTCCGGCTGCGCGCGACGGCGCCTGGCTGTCGGGCGCTGCCGATTTCGCCATCTTTAACGAGCCGAACCTGACCAAGATGGAGCAGGCCGGAAAGGTGCATTTCGTCGCCTCGGTCGGCAAGGAAGTCGGCCGCGCCGACTACACCTTGTTCTTCGCCAAGAAGAGCTGGCTCGACAAGAACCCTGAGGCTGCGCAGAAGTGGACCAATGCGATCGCCAGGGGCATTGCCTGGACCAAGACCGCCAGCGCCGCCGACATCGCCGATGCGATCGCGCCGTTCTTCCCGGGCGTGAGCAAGGAAGAGAACATGACGGTCGTCAATCGCTATCGCACCGTCGGCGTGCAGATCTGGAGCGACAGCGTCATTCCCGACGCCGGCGGTCTCGCCAAGGCCCAGGAGATCATGGTCGATGGCGGCGTGCTGCCAGCCGACAAGAAGGTCCCGATCGAGAAGCTGGTGGTGTCGACCTTCGCCGACAAGGCGGCGAAGGGGATGCCGAGCCAGTGAACGCCGCGCCGGGAGCCATACCGATGCTGCGCAACACGCCGATCCCCGCGGTCGAGATTCGCGACGTGACGCTGAACTACTTCACGCCCGAACGCGAAACGCTGGCCCTGTCCAACATCTCCCTCGACGTCGCCAAGGGCGAGTTCATCGCCCTTGTCGGCTCGTCGGGTTGCGGCAAGAGCACGCTGCTGACTTTGGTGTCCGGCCTGATGCCAGCCTCGCGCGGCAGCATCAAGGTCGACGGTCTCGAAGTGACGGCGCCGTCGCCGCAGGTCGGTTTCATGTTCCAGAAGGACACGCTGCTCGACTGGCGCAGTATCGTCGATAACGTGATGCTCGGCGCCGAGCTGCTCGGCCTCGACCGCCGCCGCGCTCGCCAGCGCGCCGAGACCCTGCTCACCCGCTACGGGCTCGGCGAGTTCATGCACAGCCTGCCGCATCAGTTGTCCGGCGGCATGCGCCAGCGCGCGGCGCTGGCCCGCACGCTATGCTGCGAGCCTGATCTGTTGTTGCTCGACGAGCCTTTCTCCGCGCTCGACTATCAGACGCGGCTGGCGCTCTCCGACGAGATCGCCGCCATTCTCCAGGCAGAGGGCAAGACCGTCATCCTGGTGACCCACGATATCGGCGAAGCCATCAGCATGGCCGATCGCGTCATCGTCATGAGCCGGCGGCCGGGACGCATCAAGAGCGAGCATCACATCTCGTTCCCGTCTTTCGGAGACAAGCGGCCGACGCCGTTCGAGGCGCGCAAGTGTCCTGAATTCGGGCAGTACTTCCAGACCATCTGGGACGAACTCGATCTGCACGAAGTCCACTGACGCCAAGGGCGCACCAAGGAGGACACCATGAGCAGCGAAGCGATTGTCGACACCAAGGTCGCCGCGAAAGGCGCGGCGCCGAGCGGCCGCAGTGCTGCCTACGAAGCCTACTTACGCGCGCTGCGCTGGCGGGCATGGTCGATCAGCCTGTGGCAGATCGGACTGATCGTCGCTTTCCTCGTGCTCTGGGAAGTCGCGCCGCGCGCCGGCTGGATCAATCCGATGCTGACCAGTTATCCCTCGGCAGTGGCGCGCACCTTCATGGCGGGCGCCAGCGACGGCTCGCTGCTGATGCACACCTGGGTGACCTTGTTCGAAACCATCGTCGGCTTCGCCGGCGGCATGTTTCTCGGCCTCTTGTGCGCCATCGCGCTGTGGTGGTCGGATTATCTCTACCGGGTGCTCGATCCGTTCATCGTCGTGCTCAACGCCATCCCGAAGATCGCGTTGGTGCCGATCTTCTATATCTGGCTGGGCGACGCCGCCTCGATCTACGCGATGGCGATTGCCGTGAGTGTCTTCGTCACGGTGCTGATGCTGTTCACCGGCTTCAAGGCAATCGACTCAGACAAGATCAAGCTGGCACGGCTGTTCGGCGCCTCGAAGCGCCAGATCCTCGACAAAATCGTGCTGCCCGGCAGCGTGCCGACTATCATCTCGGCGCTGAAGGTCAATGTCGGCCTGGCGCTGGTCGGTGTCGTGGTCGGCGAGTTCCAGGCGGCCAAGGCCGGGCTCGGCTATCTGATCACTTACGGGAGCCAGATCTTCCAGATGAATCTGGTGATGACCGCCATTGTCGTTCTGGCTGCGATCTCGACGGCGCTGTTCGTCATCATCCAGGCGATCGAATCGACGGTGCTGCGCCGCCACGGCGTGTCGCGTTAGTCCCGCCGGACGTAAGCCTTCACCGCGCTGCCGAAGGCTTCGAACAGCGCGCGGTTGACCGGATTGGTTTGTGGATCGTACTCGGCGTGCCACTGGACGCCGAGGGCGAAGCCTGCCGCGCCTTCGACGTAGATCGCCTCGATGGTGCCGTCGTCGGCGAGACCTTCGACAACGATGCGCTTACCGGGTTCGAGGATGCCTTGGCCGTGCAGTGAGTTCACCCGGATGGTGTCGGCGCCGAAGATGCGCGCGAAAACGCCGCCCGAGGTCAGATGCACGGCGTGGCGGTCACCGTAGATGACGGCGTGGTCGGGATGAATTTCACCGTTCGGCAGCCGCGGCATGCGGTGATTGATGCGGCCGGGCAGTTCGCGGATTTCCGGATGCAGCGTCGAGCCGAAGGCGACCGCCATCTCCTGGAAGCCTCGACAGATGCCGAGCAGCGGCACGCCGCGCTCGACACAGGCGTTCACCAGATCGAGCGCCAGCGCGTCGCGCAGCTCGTCATAAGGCTCATAGCTCAGATGCGGCTCGACACCGAACCGTGTTGGATGAACATTGGCTCGGCCGCCGGTCAGTACGATGCCATCGACGACGTCGAGCAGCGCATCGACGTCAGTGATCTCAGGCGAGCCGGCGAACATCAGGGGCAGGGCGCCGACGACATCATGCACGGCGCGCAGATTGCGCTCGCCGACGCGCTGCGCCGGAAACCGGTTCTCGGCGAGATGCATATTGCCGATGATGCCGACGACGGGCCGCTTCATGGAGAGATTCTCAAACCGGATTGTTTATAGCACTTATTTGCGCAGGTCGGCGAAGGCCTCGTCGAGCCGGTCGAGGGCTTGATTGAGCACCGACCGCGGCGTCGCGAAGTTGAAACGCAGCCAGCTCTCGCCGCCGGGGCCGAACTGCGGGCCGGGCGAAGCGAAGATGCGCGCGCGCTTGGCGACACGGCCCGCGACATCCTCGGCGGCAAGCCCGGTGCCGGAGAAGTCGATCCAGGCGAGATATGTCGCGTCGAGCTTCATGGCACGGGCGCCGGGCGCCGCCTTCTCGATCCGGGCGTGGAACAGTTCGCGGTTCGCCTCGAGATAGGGCAGCAGCGCGTCGAGCCAGGCTTCGCCGGTGCGCCAGGCCGCTTCGGTTGCGATCATGCCGAAGCTGGCGAGCGAGGTGAGATTGGCGGCGGCGACGCGTGCCTCGATCTTCTTGCGCAGCACCGGGTTCGAGGTCACCAGCGCGCCCATATGGGCGCCGGCGAGGTTGAAGGTCTTGGTTGCGGCAAAGCATGACACGATACGGTCGGCGATCTCCGGCGCGGCGTTGAGCGTCGGCGTGTGCCTGGCGTGGCTGAAGATGAGGTCGCAGTGAATCTCGTCGGAGGCGAGGATGAGATCGTGCTCGGCGCAGAAGTGGGCGAGGGCCTTGAGCTCTTCGGCGGCCCACACGGTGCCGCCCGGATTGTGCGGGCTGCACAGGAACACGATCTTGGTGCGCGGTGTGATCTGCTTGCGCAAGGCCTCGAGGTCCATGACATAGCGGCCCTGCTGGTTGCCGAGCTGGGCGTCGAGAATGCGGCGGTCGTTGGCGAGAATGATCTTGCGGAAGGCATGATAGGCCGGCGGGAACAGCACGATCTCGTCGCCCGGCTCGCTGACGGCCTGGATCAGCATGCCGAGGCCGGCGACAATGCCCGGCACCGGCGTGACCCAGGCGGGATCGACGTCCAACTGGTGCCGGCGCTTGAGCCAGGCGACGAGCGCCTCCGTCCAGCTGCCGGTGTCGGCATAATAGCCGTGCACACCGCGGCTCACCTCGGCCATCAGCGCCTCGGTGACGCCCGGCGGGGCCGCGAAGTCCATATCCGCCACCCACATCGGCAATGCATCCGGCGCGGTGATGCCGGACAGCTTGGCGATGTTGTCCCACTTGGTCGAATGCGTGCCGCGGCGTTCGATGATGCGGTCGAAATCAAACATGGGAACGGCGGCTCCGGATGGCGCGAGGATCGGTCTCCTTGATGATCTGTGGCGCCGCTCGGGTCAAGGTTGGCGGTTGCGTTTCGCACTTGCGGTCAGTGGCGGCACAGCAGAGGGCCGCTTGTGCGTATCGGCCAATGCATTGCTTTTGGCGATCCGCCTGTCTGTGCTAGACGGCAACCGGGGCAATTGGTTTCGGTTGGAGACAATAGATGGCGGAGGAAGCGAAATCCTCCCCCGCGAACGGGGGCAATTTTTCGTTGCGGATTCGCGGCCCCCGCGATTTCTACGGCGGGCTTGCCCTGATCGCGCTCGCCGCGTTCGCATTGTGGGCGGGCAGCGATCTTGCCGGCATGCGCGGCTTTTCCTTCGGCCCCGGCACCACGCCGCGGCTGTTCGCCTGGCTCCTGATCGCCGTCGGTGCGGCCATCGCGATCTCCGGCCTGTTCGTCGACGGCCCTCCGCTGGAGAGCTATGCGCTGCGCGGCCCGGCCTATGTCGTGTGCGCGATCATCGTGTTCGCCGTCACGATCCGCGGTTTCCATTTCACGTTCTTCGGCCTTGCGGTGAAGATTCCGGAATTCGGCCTGATCGCCGCGACCTTCCTGGCCTTTATGATTTCCGTCATGGGCGGACGGCAGATCAGATGGGTGGAAAGCCTGATCGCAGGCGCGGCGATGACGGCATTCTGCGTCGTGCTGTTCCGTTATTTGCTGCAACTGCCATTTCCGCTCTGGCCTGCTTTCTAGGACAAGCCCGCAATGTCCGATCTTCTTTCCAATCTGTGGCTCGGCTTTTCGATCGCCGGGCATCCCGTCAATCTCGGTTTCTGTCTTCTGGGCGCGCTGGTCGGCACGCTGGTCGGCGTATTGCCGGGCATAGGCACCGTCGCGACCATCGCCATGCTGCTGCCGATCACTTTCGGGCTCGACCCGGTCGGCGCGCTTATCATGCTGGCCGGCATCTACTACGGCGCGCAATACGGCGGCTCGACGACGTCGATCCTGGTCAACATTCCCGGCGAGGCGACCTCGGTCATCACCTGTCTCGACGGCCATGAGATGGCCAAGCAGGGCCGCGCCGGCGCCGCGCTCGCGATTGCCGCCATCGGTTCCTTCTTCGCTGGTTGCGTCGCGACCGTACTGGTCGCCGCGCTCGGCCAGCCGCTGACCAAGGTCGCGCTGGAATTCGGCCCGGCTGAATATTTCGCGTTGATGCTGCTCGGTCTCATCTTCGCGGTGGTACTGGCCAAGGGCTCCGTCATCAAGTCGATCGCCATGGTGTTGGCCGGTCTGCTGTTGTCGACTGTCGGCTCCGATCTCGACACCGGCGCCGGCCGCATGACGCTCGGAATGCCGGAATTGCTCGACGGCATTGGCTTCACCAATGTGGCGATGGGCCTGTTCGGTTTTGCCGAGATCATCCGCAATCTCGAGGCGTCGGGCTCCAACCGCGACGTCATCGAAGGGAAGATCAAGGGCCTGATGCCGACCCGGCAGGACCTGAAGGACTCGGCCGGCCCGATCGCGCGCGGTACCTTCCTCGGCTCGCTGCTCGGCATCCTGCCCGGCGGCGGCGCGGTGGTCTCGTCCTTCGCGGCCTATACGCTGGAAAAGCGCCTCGCCAAGGATCCGAAGCGCTTCGGCCGCGGCGCTATCGAAGGCGTGGCGGGGCCTGAGGCGGCCAACAACGCCGCGGCGCAGACTTCGTTCATTCCGCTGCTGACGCTGGGCATTCCGCCGAATGCGGTGATGGCGCTGATGGTCGGCGCCATGACCATTCACGGCATTGTTCCGGGTCCGCAGGTAATGACCAAGCAACCGGACCTGTTCTGGGGCATGATCGCCTCGATGTGGTTCGGCAACCTGATGCTGGTCGTCATCAACCTGCCGATGGTCGGCGTTTGGGTTCGTCTGCTGCGGGTGCCGTACCGGCTGCTGTTCCCGTCAATCATCGTGTTCTGCTGTATCGGCATCTATTCGATCGACAATTCACCGAGCGACGTCATCATCGCCGCGATCTTCGGCATCCTGGGCTACTGGCTGGTGAAGCACGATTTCGAGCCGGCGCCCCTGGTGCTCGCCTTTGTGCTCGGTCCGCTGATGGAAGACAATCTGCGGCGCGCCATGCTGATCGCTCGCGGCGACACGTCGGTCTTCGTCACGCGGCCGATTTCGGCGGTTCTGATCGCCATCTCGGTGACGCTGCTGGTGCTCGCGTTGTTGCCGATGATTCGCAAGCGGCGCGACGAAGTGTTCGTCGAGTCGGAAAACTAGTGCAGGTCCGCAACCGAAGGAGACGACAGTCTTGGCGCTCGGCGTGATCAGGAAAGCCGCGGACAGCCTGCTGCTTCGCGTGGGCGGGCGGGGTGTCAGCCGTCAGTTCGGCGCCATTCCCTACACTGTCGTCAAAGGACAGGTGGTGTTTCTTCTGGTGACCTCGCGCGGCACCGGACGCTGGATCTTCCCGAAGGGTGATCCGATGGAGGGCCTCACGCCCTCCCAGGTTGCCGAGCAGGAGGCGATGGAAGAAGCCGGTGTCGAGGGGGAGGTCGAGCCGATGCCGATCGGCAGGTATCGGGCGTTCAAGACGCTGGCGTTTCGCCGCAAGGTCATCGAGGTCGAGATGTATCCGTTGCGCGTGACGCAGCAATGGGACGAGTGGCCGGAGAAGGGCCGTCGCCACCGGCATTGGGCCAGCCTGCCGGAAGCCAAGCGTTTGCTGTCGGATGCGCGGGTCGCCGATCTCGCCCTGAAGCTCAACCAGCGTCTTCACGCCGGCGGGCTGCCGTCCTATCCGCCGATCGCCCACATCAAGCGATAGAGCAGGGCGGACAGGATTGCCGCGGCCGGCACGGTGATGACCCAGGCCGCGGCGATGCCGAGCACGTGCTGGCGCCGCACCAGCCGGCGCCGTTCGCGCTTCTGAAAGTTCAACAGCGCCATTTCTGGCGTCTCATTGAGCCGTGACGGTTCGAGGAACAAGGTACGCGGCTTGACCGCCGGGTTGGGAACGCCGGTGTTGGTGATGTACTCGCGCAGATAGCCGACGCCGAACACGGCGCCGACGGCGATATGGGTGGATGAAACTGGCAGGCCGAGCGCGGAGGCCACCAGCACCGTCACCGCCGCCGACAAGGCCACGCAATAGGCGCGGATCGTATCCATGCGGGTGATCTTCTCGCCGACGGTGCGGATCAGGGCCGGGCCGAACAGGGCCAGGCCGAGCGCGATGCCGACAGCGCCGATCGCCAGCACCCAGAATGGCAGCTCGACCCTCTCGGCGTCGGCGAAGCCGGTCTGCGCCGCGGCGACGATGGCCGCGAGGGGGCCGACCGCGTTGGCGACGTCATTGGCGCCATGCGCGAAGGACAAAAGGCCGGCGGCGAAGACCAGCGGGACGGTGAACAGGCCGGCGATATGCTTGCGGCGGTTTTCCATGCCGCGCGAGCGCCGCATCACCCAGGGTCGCGCCGCCATAAACGCACCGACTGTGAAGGCGATGCCTACCGCGACGATCACGAAGATCGGCGGTTTCCAGATGCGCTGCAGGCCCTTCGTCACCAGAT
>JAEZEY010000095.1 GCA_023432845.1 Pseudomonadota bacterium | reverse complement strand
GAGCAAGCCTCAGGCTCGGCCGCAGCCCGCGCGCGCCGCGGCCGCCGGCCCGCTCAATCTCGGCGCCATCGCCCGGCATTAAGTTTAAAATCGCGAAAGCGGTGACGGCACGGCGGCGGGGGTGTTCAATCCCGCCGAATCGCGCGAAGAAGACGTGCGCGTGTCACGAGACATCGTCAGGATGGATCCGAGCCAAAGGGCCGCACGTTGCGCCTCACTTAGACCCGGATCGAAAGCTACGCGTGTCTGTCACGCGATCCGCAACGGCGACGGCCGCCGGCGCGGAGTGCGCTTCCGACCAACGCCCTGAAAGCCGGACGACGTCGCTTTGCAGATCTACCTCCCGATCGCCGACCTGCCGGTCAACATCTTCCTGGTCTTCGGGATGGGTCTGGCGGTCGGGTTCATCTCCGGCATGTTCGGCATCGGCGGCGGCTTCCTGATGACGCCGCTCCTGATCTTCACCGGCATCTCGCCCGCGGTCGCCGTGGCCACGGTAACCAGCCATATCGCCGCCTCCTCGTTCACCGGCGCGATCAACTATTGGCGTAAGCGTGCGGTCGACATATCGCTCGCCTTAATGCTGCTGGCAGCCGGTATCGTCGGCACGGCGGCCGGCGTCTGGCTGTTCACGACACTGCGCGCGGTCGACCAGCTCGACCTCGTCATCGGTCTGTCCTACGTGACGCTCTTGACCACCGTCGGCGCGCTGATGATCAACGAGGGCGTGCAGGCGGAACTGCGGGCCAGGCGCGGCGGCCCCGCCATGCTGCGCCGTCCCGGCAGCCACACCTTCGTTCACGGCCTGCCGCTGAAGATGCGCTTCAAGCGCTCCAAGATCTATGTGTCGGTGATTCCGGTCTGGGGCATCGGCTTCATGATCGGCTTCATCGGCGCGGTGCTCGGCATCGGCGGCGGCTTCCTTCTGGTGCCGATGCTCATCTATTTCCTGCGCGTGCCGACCGCGACCGTGATCGGCACCTCGATGGTGATGACCCTGATCACCATGACCTCGGCGACCGTGATGCATGCCGCCACCAATCACCTGGTCGATGCCGTGCTGGCGCTGATCCTGATGGTCGGCGGCGTCATCGGCGCGCAGTTCGGCTCCCATACAGGCCAGCGCATGCGCGCCGAGCGGCTGCGCCTGCTGCTCGGCCTTCTGGTGTTCATGGTCGGGATGCGCTTTGCCTACGAACTGATCGTGCAGCCGAACGAACTCTATTCGATCCGCATGGTGGGGTTCGACTGATGCGCCGCCTCGCCACCATCGCCGTGATCCTCGCTTGCGCCGCCGCGCTGTCACCGGCCCGGGCCGAAAAGCTGGTGCTATCGCTGTCGACGCACCGGGTCGCGGTCACCTCCAGCTTCGTCGGCGCCGACCTCGTGCTGTTCGGCACCATCGAGCCCGACACACCGCGCACGGCACTACGCAGCAACTATGACATCGTCGCCACCGTGATCGGCCCGCGCGCCACCTTGCGCACGCGGCGCAAGGCGCGCGTACTCGGCATCTGGGTCAATGTCGACGCACGCGAGTTCATTCGCGTGCCGTCCTATCTTGCCGTGCTCAGCAACCGGCCCGTCGCCGAGATCACCAATCCCGAGACGGCGCGGCGACTGCAACTCGGGTTGAGCCAGATAACTCTCACACAGCGCATCGGCGCCGATTTCGCCGACACCGTGCCGGACGATCCGTTCCGCGTGAACTTCATCAACCTGAAGAAGGAAGCCGGCCAGTATCGCGAGACGCCGAACGGCGTGACCTTCCTGACGCCGACCGTATTCCGCGTCGCCATTCCGCTGACGGCCGACGCCGCCACTGGCGGCTACACTGTGGACGTCAAGTTGTTCGCGAACGGGCAACTGGTCACGCGCAACAACACCGCGCTGGAAGTGATCAAGACCGGCTTCGAGCAATTTGTCTACGAAGCCTCGCAGCATCACGGCCTGATCTACGGCCTCGTCGCGGCCATGATGGCCCTGTTCATCGGCTGGGCCGGCAGCGTGGTCTTCAGGCGGGATTAGTCCGCCAGGCACCGTTTCGCCGCGAAGGCGTAGAGCCGGTCCGGCCCCAGCATATGCGCGGTGAAGGCGAGCGTGCCGAACAGATCGGCGAACGCCGCATCGCGGATGTTGAGGCCGCCGGTAAACTCGCCGAAGGCCGGCATGACCAGACGCGTATCGTCGGCGGCGAAGCAGCGGCGGCGCACCGCGCGGCCACGCTGCGAAATCTTCGCGACCGGATGCAGGTGACCGGCGATCTCGCCGGCGGCGCCGCTCGGCAGATGGCGGAACGTCAGCGCGTCAGTCGTGAGCGTGTGCGTGAACACGCCGCCGATACCGTCGGCCGGTTCCGGATCGTGGTTGCCGGTGATCCAGACCCAATCGCGGCCGCGCTGCAGGGCGGCGATGCTGTCGCGATCTTCCGCCGATAAACGAGAAGGCCCGCCGCCATCGTGGAAGCTGTCGCCGAGCGCGACGACCATGCGCGGGGCGTAATGCGCGATGAGCT
>JAEZEY010000076.1 GCA_023432845.1 Pseudomonadota bacterium | reverse complement strand
GCTGAAGGCAAAGGCGACGCGCGCCCAGGCGGCCGAGGTCGATCTGGCGCTGGCGCGCCTCGTCGGCATCGGCCGCACTGGTATGGGCGACCTGTTCAAGGCCGCCGCTTATGTCGCATCGGCGCTGCCGCCACCGCCGGCCTTCGAGCCTTGATCACGGACAGGGATGACGGCGACCGTCATAGCCGAGATAAGTACCGCTGTAGGGATCATAGCTGCGATAACGCTGTCTGCAGTACTCGACGCTGCGCTGCTGCTGCGCCTGACCGGCGACGATCGCACCCAGCAGCAATCCGCCGAGGACACCGGCCGCCACCGCGCCGCCGTCACCCCCGCCGCGACGGCCATGGGGACGCGGGCCATGGTGACGCGGGCCATGGTGCCGCGGACCACGGCGATACTGCACTTCGGTGAGGGTCGTGACGTCCGTGGCAGCCGTCGCAATCCCCGACGATAGTGCAGACAACGGCACGGCCTGGGCGGGGATCGCTGTGCAAAGACCAAGAATAACCGCCAGCGTCTTTGATGTGAGTTTTATCGGCATGTTCTATGCTCCCGGTGGTCGCAATTGCGACATATTCGACAATGACGCTTATTTAAATGCTGGATTTATGCCTGCGCATTGATCCAGATCACGGGGGACGTTTGTACCGATGCTGCAAGCCGCTTCGATTGCCGCCCTGCCCAGCATTCGCCACGCGTTCTTCACCCGCAATGGCGGCGTGTCGCAGGGCGTCTATGACAGCCTGAACGGCGGCGTCGGCTCCAGCGATGCGCCGGAGCACGTCGCGGAAAACCGCTCCCGCATGGCGCTGTCCCTTGGCGTCAGGCCGGAGCGCTTCCTCACGCTCTATCAAATTCATTCGCCCGACGTGGTCGTCGTCGATGAGCCATGGAGCCCGGACAGCCGGCCGCGCGCCGATGCGCTGGTGACCCGCGTGCCGGAATTGGCGATCGGCGTGTCGACGGCGGACTGCGGCCCGCTGCTCTTCGCCGACGGCGAGGCGCGCGTCATCGGCGCTGCGCATGCCGGCTGGCGCGGCGCCTTCACCGGCATCATCGAGCAGACCATCGCCGCGATGGAGAAGCTCGGCGCGTCGCGCGACAACATCGCGGTCGCGCTGGGGCCGACCATCCGGCAGACCAACTACGAGGTCGGGCCGGAATTCGTCGCGCGCTTTCTCGCCGCCGATATCGATAACACCCGCTTCTTCGCCGACGCCGAGCGAGAAGGCCATGCCATGTTCGATCTCACAGGCTATATCGCTTCGCGTGTCGAACAGGCCGGCATCGTGAATTTCGAGGATCTCGGCCTCTGCACCTATGCCGAGCCCGAACGTTTCTTCAGCTTCCGCCGCGCCACCCATCAGAGCGAGCCGGATTACGGCCGGCACATCAACGCCATCGCGCTGCGCGAGTAACGGGCGAACCCCGTTAATCATCTCATTAACGAAGGATTAACCACGCTGGACTTGAGGCGATCAGCGACTAAACTCGCCGCCGGCTGAGGGGGAATTTCGGCCGGTTGAGGGGGTTCGATGCTGGTCCGCTTTCTCCTGCGTACGGCCTTGATCGCATGCATTGCGAGTGCAGCCGCGGCCTGCAAGCAGGACGTGCCGACCCTTGTCGCCCTGGCCCAGCCGCGCGGCGCCAGCGTCGCCTTCGATTCCATCGACGGCCTGCCGCGGCCGCAATTCCAGACCCTAGTCGAGCGCCTCAACGACGAGGCGCAGTCGCGCCGGCTGGCGGTGGTGTCGCGCGAGAGCACTTCGGCCTATCGCGTGCGCGGCGCGCTCACCGCCACGGTGAAACGCGGCCAGACCACGATCGCCTGGACCTGGGACGTGTTCGATGCAACCGAGCAGCGCGTGCTGCAGATCAAGGGCGAGGAAACCGGCACCGAACCGACACGCAAGGTCGAGGAGGCCTGGAAGGTCGCCGACGACGCCATGCTCAAGCGCATCGCGCAGTCGAGCATGGACAAGCTTTCAGCCTTCCTGACCTCGCCGGAGGTAACGCCGAACGCGGCCGGGCCGGCCGTCGCTTTCGACAACAGTTCGCCCGAGGCCGCCGGCATCTACCGTATCCATCAGAGCAATGCCGACCCGATCGCGGCCATGCCGGCGGCTGCCGGCGAGCCGGGGCCCCCGCTGCCGCAGAAGCGCCCGGCGGCGACGCTGGCGCTGGCCGACACCAGCCTCTGACACGCCCGACGGTGCAAAAAGACTTGGCGGAGCGGCCCCGTCCGGCGGAAAAAGAAGCTGGACAAGGCATTTAACGCGTATTGCCCCCCTCTCCCCGCCTTGTTATGACCTCCGCGCCTGAAGCGCGAAATTTCGCCGCACCCCTTCCCGGACACGGAAGAGCGGTGGCCCATTCGGGCGTTCTGTTGCTGGCGCGCAGCGCCTTCGCGCGAATAACGAGGATGCGGGATGTCGGGTAAGAACGGTGCGATCAAGCTGGTCGCCGGTAACTCCAATCCCGCCCTTGCCGCCGCGATCGGCGACTATCTCAACACCACGCTGACCAAGGCTGTCGTCCGGCGCTTCGCCGACGGCGAGGTGTTCGTCGAGATTCAGGAAAACGTTCGCGGCGCCGACGTGTTCGTCATCCAGTCGACCTCGGCGCCGGCCAATGACCACCTGATGGAGCTGCTGATCATCATCGACGCGCTACGCCGGTCCTCGGCGCGGCGCATCACGGCGGTGGTGCCCTATTTCGGCTACGCGCGGCAGGACCGCAAACCGGGCCCGCGCACGCCGATCTCGGCCAAGCTGGTCGCCAACCTGATCACCCATGCCGGCGCCGACCGCGTCATGACGCTCGACCTGCATGCCGGCCAGATCCAGGGCTTCTTCGACATCCCCACCGACAACCTCTACGCCTCGCCGGTGATGGTGCGCGACATCAAGGACAAGTTCAAACTCGACAACGTCATGGTGGTGTCGCCGGACGTCGGCGGCGTGGTGCGCGCGCGCGGCCTCGCCAAGCGCATCAACGCGCCGCTCGCCATCATCGACAAGCGCCGCGAGCGCGCCGGTGAATCCGAAGTGATGAACGTGATCGGCGAAGTCGCCGGACACACCTGCATTCTGGTCGACGACATCGTCGACTCCGGCGGCACGCTGGTGAACGCCGCCGACGCGCTGCTCGCCACCGGCGCCAAGGACGTCTACGCCTACATCACACACGGCGTGCTGTCCGGCGGCGCGGTGGCGCGCGTGTCGAAATCCAAGCTCAAGGAGCTGGTGATTACCGACTCCATCCAGGAAACGGACGCCGTGAAGGCCGCGCCGAACATCCGCGTGCTGCCGATTGCGCATCTCATCGGTGAGGCGGTGGCCCGCACCGCCCATGAAGAGTCGGTATCGAGCCTGTTCGAAGATCTGCCGCCGAAAGAGTGACGCCGAGGGCTACGGGATTCCCCCGACTCCGGCTTTGACGCGGTTTCGCCGCGAACCGGTCTATACTGGCCCGACCACGCCCCAGGGCGCCCTCACAGAACACCGCCGCACGCATCATGGATTCTCTGACGCAAGCCGCACTCGGAGCCGCCATCGGCGTTGCCGTCATGGGACGGCGCACGAAGCCGTGGAAAGCGGCGCTGGTCGGTGCGCTGGCGGGCACCCTGCCCGATCTCGATTCCTTCTATGACCACGGCGATCCGATCAGCAACATGGTGCTGCATCGCGCCAACAGCCACGCATTGTTCTGGCAGACGGTTGCCTCGCTGCCGATTGCCGCGGTGACCGCCGCGACCTTGCGCGAATGGCGCTACTTCAAGCCCTGGTGGCTGACGATCTGGCTGACGCTCGTCACCCACGCTTTGCTCGACTGGACAACGGTCTACGGCACGCAGCTCGGCCTGCCGTTCACCAACACGCCGTTCGCGCTCGGCAGCATGTTCATCATCGACCCGCTCTATACGCTGCCGCTGCTGATCGGCATCGGCGTCGCCCTGGCGCTGCGCAATATCCGCGGCTGGCGCTGGAACGTCGCCGGCCTGGTGGTCAGCACCGCCTATCTCGGCTGGAGTGCACTGGCGCAAGTTCACGCCACCGGCGTCGCCCAGGAAAGCCTGCGTGCCCAGGGCCATCAGGTCGAACGGTTGCTGGTGACACCGGCGCCGCTCAACACCGTCGTCTGGCGTATCGTGGCGATCACGCCACAGGACTATCTCGAGGGCTACTACTCGCTGCTCGATCGCGACCGCACCATCGCCTTCGATCATTTCCCGCGCGGCGAAGAACTCTATGCGCAACTGCGCGACGATCGCTTCGTCGATGCGATCGCCCGCTTCAGCCACGGCTTCTTCAAGATGAGCGAGCGTGACGGCCGCGCCGTCATCACCGATCTGCGCATGGGCATGGAGCCACGCTACACCTTCAACTTCGAGGTCGCGCAGCGCCAGAGCCCGACTTTCGCGTCGCTCTCGCCGCCAAGCCGGTTCTCCGACCGGCTCAATGCCGCCACCGGCCTGCCCTGGCTGTGGCGCCGCATACTCGGCGATGAACTGCCACCGCCGCGCTGACGGGTTCGCTCGACGACGCTCCGGTTTGAGAACAAAACGGAATCAAATTCCGGCGCTGGATTCTTCCCCGCACTTATCCACGAAAGAGTCATTACGCCGCAGCATTCTTTGTGGAGAGTCGACTCACGCGCCGTTGCTTCGCTCGCGCAAATCACGGCTCATAGGCTCACACGCTGCCCCTAGCGGCCTGAATCGAGTTGGTTATAGTCAAGTGACTCTGTGATTCGGTTTGGCCGTCAAGGCAGTCCGGTTCCCCGCGTATCACGATCGAAGATTTCAGTTCGGACCCGCCCGGTCCGAAAGCGTGCGGTGCTGTGTGTATTGGAAGTGCCTATCTGGCAAGACGGAGACGCCATGTCCCTCTCGAACTACACTGACGATGTCCGCCACAATCCGCTCGACGTGGTCGAGCGCCTCGCGGCCGGCCACGACTGGTCGTTCGAGCGCGCCAGCGAAGACGAGATCACCATCCTGGTGGCCGGCCGCTGGGCCGAATACCAACTCTCCTACACCTGGATGCTCGACATCGAGGCGCTGCAGCTGGCCTGCGCCTTCGACCTCAAGGTTCCCGAGAACCGCACTCTGGAGGTGATGCGGCTACTGTCGCTGATCAACGAGCAGCTGCTGTTCGGGCATTTCGACCTGTGGGAGCAGGAAGGCGC
>JAEZEY010000060.1 GCA_023432845.1 Pseudomonadota bacterium | reverse complement strand
CCCCAGATAGACCTCGCGCACGCCGGGATCGGTGGAGATTTCGGCGGGCGAGCCTTGCGTGAAGATGGCGCCGCCGACCAGCACGATGATGTGGGTGGCGAAGCGGAACACGACGTGCATGTCGTGCTCGATGAACAGCAGCGTTAGTTCGTCGGACAGGCCGGCGACGACCTCGAAGATCTCGCCGGATTCCTCATGCGGCACGCCGGCCGCCGGCTCGTCGAGCAGCAGCACTTTCGGCTTGGTGGCGAGCGCCAGCGCGATCTCGAGCAGGCGCTGCCGGCCGTAGGGCAGTTCGCGCGTGGTCTGATAAGCCGCGTCGCCCAGTTTGAGCTTGGCGAGGATTTCGTAGGCTTCCTCGATCGCGTCCTTGTTGCCGGCGATGTTCTGCCAGAAGCGGCCGGCGATGCCGCGGCGCTCGCAGACCGCGAGCGTCACGGCTTCCAGCGGGTTGAGCCCTGCGAACAACGTATTGATCTGGAAGGTGCGGGCGAGGCCGCGCTTGACGCGGTCCTGCGGCTTCATCGCCGTCACGTCCTCGCCGCCCAGCCTGATCTGGCCGGCATTCGGCGTCAGCATGCCGGTCATCAGGTTGATGAGCGTGGTCTTGCCGGCGCCGTTCGGCCCGATCAGCGCGTAGCGCGCGCCGACCGGCAGATCGATATTGATGTCGCGCGCCACGACCAGCGACCCGAAGCTCTTCTGCACGCCGCGCGCGGAAAGAGCGATCGTGCCTTTGCCGATCGCGGGATTGGAATGCGCGATGGCGCCTGCCGTCGGTTGCGTGCTCATTTGCGGCTCCAGCGCGCCGTGAGTTTCGACAGGCCGCCGAGAATGCCGTTCGGCAACAGCATCACCACCACCACCAACAGAATACCGATCCAGAAATACCAATACTGCGGATTGATGCCGGAGAACTGGTCGCGCGCGATCAGGAACACCGCTGCGCCGATCAGGCCGCCATAAAGCCGGCCCGCGCCTCCTAACACCAGCATGACCACGACGTCGGCCGAACGTTCGAAGCTCAGCACCTCAAGCGCCACCGTTTCGGTCGTTTGCGCCAGGATGCCGCCGGCGATGCCCGCGATGACCGCGGAGATCGTATAGACCTTGCGGATATGGGCGCGGCTGTCGGCGCCGATCGCCGGCATGCGCGTGAAATTCTCGCGGATGCCGCGCAGCGCCAGGCCGAACGGCGAATTGATCAGGCCGCGCGTGAACAGGAAGCACAGGAACAGCATGCCGAGCGCATAGCCATAAGCCGTATAGCCGTAGAGATCGAACTTGAAGACGCCGAACAGCGGCTGGACCGACATGCCCTGGAGCCCGTCCGAGCCGCCGGTGAGCCAGCTCGCACTGTTGGCCGCCTCGTGCAACAGCAGGCCGAGGCCGAGCGTGATCATGATCAGCGTGAGGTGCCGGAAGCGCGAGATGATGAAGCTCGACGCGTAGCCGACCACGCCGGCGACAATTGCCGCGACCACAAGGCCACTGAAGGGCTCGCCCCAGACGAATTTGGTGAAGATGCCGGCGGAGTAGGCCCCGAGGCCGAAGAAGGCGGCATGGCCGAGCGAGACGACGCCAGCATAGCCGAGGATGAGGTCGAGCGACAGCGCGAACAGCGCCGTGATGGCGATCTGGCTCGCCAGCGAGAGATAGGTCGGGAACAGCCAGAACGGCAGCAGAGTCGCCAGCCAGAACGCGATCTCGAGCGCGCGCCAGCGGCTCAGCTGCTGCATGTAGGTTTGCGGCGTCATGGTGTGGGCCGGATCGAGCACTGTCATGACCGCCTCCCGAACAGGCCGGCCGGCTTCCACATCAGGACCGCGACCATCACCAGATAGATCAGGAAGCCGCCGAGTTCGGGCACGTAGTACTTGCCGGCGATGTCGCTGATGCCGATGAGACAGGCCGCCGCGAACGAGCCGGCGATCGAGCCGAGGCCGCCGACCGACACCACGATCAGTACATAGACCAGATAGACGAAGGCGAAATGCGGATCGAGGCCGACGATCTCGATCGCCAGCGCGCCGCCGAGACCGGCAAGGCCGGAGCCGAGCGCGAAGGTGACGGCGAAAGTGCGGTCGACGTCGATGCCGAGGCCGCGCGCCATGCGCTGGTTATCGACCGCGGCGCGGACCTGCGCGCCGAAGCGGGTGTGTTCCAGGGTCATCACCAGCAGGACGGTCACGACGATGCCGACCGCGACCAGGAACATGCGGTAGATGCCGATGTTCAGGCCGAGGAAGTTGATCGAGCCGCGCATGTAGCTCGGCATGGCGACCGGCTGCTGCGTGGTGCCGAAGAACCAGGCTGCGGCGGCGACCGAGATGAAGGCGAGGCCGATGGTCAGCAGCACCTGGTCGAGATCGGTAGCGCGGTACAGCTTGCGATAAAGCGTGCGCTCGACGACGACGCTCACCAGCGCCGCGGACAGGAAGGCGAACGGCAGCGTGGCGAAGAAATTCCAATTGAAGTCCTTCATCAGCATCACGGTGACGTAGGCGCCGAGCATGCCGAAGGCGCAATGCGCCAGGTTGACGAAGTTCATCAGGCCGAGCGTGACCGACATCCCGACCGACAGCAGGAACAGAAGCATGCCATAGGCAATGCCGTCGAACAGGACACCGAAGACGGGAGGAAGCATGAGTGTTGCGCTGCGCCTTTGAACGTTTTGCGAAGATACCTATTTAATTCACCGCCCGAACCGGACAGTGGCCCATAGCAAAACTTTATCAGATTGGCACTGGATTCTGCGCGCTTGTTGCGGCGCAATGGGCGATTTGTGAGGATTTGTTAGGAGCGCCCAACGATCGGGGCGTGCCCACCGGGAGGCCCACATGAGACGGGGCGGCCGATTTGCGGCCGCCCCGCTTCCGCGGGCCCTGAGCCGGCTCAGTTCTTCTTCATCGCCGCCTTGACCGGATCCTTGACGTTCTCGACCTTGTCGAACTCGACATTGACGAGCTTGCCGCCGACCTTCTCGACCTTGCGGATGTAGATGGTCTGCACGATGTCGCGGGTTTCCGGATCGATCATCATCGGGCCGCGCGGGCTTTCCCACTTCATGCCCTTGGCGGCGTTGACCAGCGCCTCGCCGTCGGTCTTGCCGGCGGTCTTCTTGAGCGCCTCGTAGATCAGGTGCATGCCGTCATAGCCGCCGGCGACGAAGAAGTTAGGGTTCTCGCCGTTGTTGTCCTTCCTGTATTCGGCGACGAACTTCTCGTTGAGCGCGGACTTGTGATTGTGATCGTAGGTCCAGGCGGTGATGACGCCGAGCGCGTTGTCGCCCATGTTCATGAGCGCGGAGTCGTCGGTCAGCTCGCCGGTGCCGAGGATCTTGGTCTTGCTGCTGTCGATGCCGCGTTCGGCGAAAGCCTTGCCGATTGCCGCCGGCTGCGCGCCGCCCGGGATGAAGACGAAGATCGATTCCGGGTTGAGGTCCTTGGCGCGCTGCACATAGGCCGAGAAGTCCGGGTTGGCGACCGCCATGCGCACCGAGCCGACGACTTCGGCGCCGCCCGACTTGATGGCGCCTTGGAACGCGGTTTCGGCGTCGTGGCCCGGGCCGTAGTCCGAGACCATGGTGTAGGCTTTTTTCACGCCGTTCTTGACGGCCCAAGCGCCCATCGTCGCCGAGACCTGCGGCAGGGTGTGAGAGGTGCGCACCGAGTAGTTCGACTTGGTGGTGATGATCGAGGTCGCCGCGTTCATGATGACCATGAACTTCTTGGCCTCGGCCGACACGTCGGACGCCGCCATGGCGTTCGGCGTCAGCAGGAAGCCGGCGAGGATGTCGACATTGTCGCGGACGACGAGTTCCTGCGCCAGGCGCTTGGCGACCGGCGGCTGCGGACCGGCGACGTCCTTGCGGATGATCTCGATCTTCTTGCCGGCGACGGTGTCGCCGTTGAGTTTCATGTAGAGCTTGATGCCGGCGTCCATCTGCTTGGCGCCGTCGGCGAATTGTCCCGAGTAGGGCAGAATGACGCCGATCTTGACGGTGTCCTGGGCCTGGGCCGTCGAAACGAACGCCAGGGCGAGCGCAGCCGCGCTGGCATAGAGCATGGTCTTCATCGCAGTTTCCTCCGCTTCGATGCTTGATTGATACCTTGCCGTTCTGCCGACGGCGTATCTTGTCGCGCGGATAATGCCTGACGGTCTGCGTGATGGGAAGGCGCGGAAGCAGCCGGTCGCTTGGAGGAATCGAACATCGGCTTGCAATAATCGAACGAGGCTTGCGCAAGGTCCGCCTTGCGCAAGCGTTCGTTGATGTCATCAACCTAGCCGAGCGACAATGTCGCGCGTTCGTATTGCCCGCTGCCCATGCCGCCTTCCGGGAAGATGCCGTGGGCGGCGATCCATTCGAAGGATTCCTCATAGACCTCCTTCGTGTACGGTTCGAACACCAGCCGCTCGCCCGGGCCCCAGCGCCGCGTGTCCATCCTGGCGTGGAAGCGGTCGGGGAATTCGTTCTTGTAGAAGTGCGTGTAGAGTTCGGGCCGCAGGTCGATGTCGCGCTGGGCGCGGCGCAAGGCACGGAAGAACTTGCGCAGATCCTGGGGATCGGGATCGCCGTGGATCATGGTGGATATCATGAAGGTGGCATCGACCACCTTGCGATAGCCGAGCTGCTCCGCAAAGTAATAAGGCCCGTTGAACAGATGCACCGTCGGCGCGGTTCCGTCGAACAGGTGCTCCATGCGCTTGAACAGCATGCCGGTCTCGTAGCGCAGGTTGATGTCGGCCGGCTTGAGGAACTGCTCGAGCGCCTGCACCGTGGCGTAGTGACTGCCCGATTGATAGCCAACCGAGATCGGCACGCCGGCGAGATCCTCCGGCTTCCTGATCGGGGAATCGGGCGCGACGAAAATGCCGGCGGTCGCCACCGAATAGACATCGGTGAGCATGCGGCCGTGGCCGTTCGAGGCGGCGACATTCACGGTCCAGTGGCAGGCGCAGGAGACGCTGGCCTTGCGGCCTTCCTCAAATGATTGGAAAGCTCCGACCCTGTCGCCCTTGTCGTGAATCTTGCCGTCGGTCGCGCGCAGCAGCTCGCGGAACTCGTAATCGAGCCCTTCGTCGGTGAAGTAGCCCTTGTCGTCCGCCACCCATTCCTGCAGGCGGAAATGCGGCTCGATAATGAACTTGGCCATGCGTTTACTCCCGCTTTGTTATTCGTCATTCCGGGGCCGGCCGAAGCCGGAACCCGGGTTCCAGCGCCGCGCTTTTCAACAACACCGCCCCTCTTCGGGGGCTTCGTGCGAGTGTCCGTGCTCGGCAACGCGCCGGGCGCGGATCATCTTGACGTGGTCGTTCATCAGCGCG
>JAEZEY010000058.1 GCA_023432845.1 Pseudomonadota bacterium | reverse complement strand
GGCAAAGGCTCCGCGCCAACCGCGCGGAGCCTTTCTCGTGGCTGCTACTTTGACCAGTTCGGCACGTGCGTGCCGAGCGGCACCGACGGCCGAAACCAGTGCGGCGGAGTCTCGCTCATCGTCGCCGGATGACAGACCGCCGACAGCCGGCCAAAGTCGGATGGGCTTTCTTCCAGGCAATCGAGCACATCGTTGCGCGCCGGGTCATGCGCGTTCATTCCGTCGATGCGGCCGAGCGAGCGCAGCCAGCGCCCCGTCTGCGCCAGCGAGACGCGCACATGCCAGGAGCCGCCCTCGCGGCGCTGGCGCATGAGCGCGGTCATCGCGCCGTAAGCGATCAGATAGCCGGAGGCGTGGTCGAGGATCTGCGCCGGCAACGGTTTCGGCCCCGCGATGCCGGCGGCTTTGGCTTCGGCGTCTTTGAAGCCGCTGGCGGTCTGCACCAGCGAGTCGACGCCGCGGCGGCCGGCCCACGGCCCCATATGTGAATAGGCCGACAGCGACAAATAGACGATGCCCGGCCTCAGGCGCGCCGCATCGTCCGGCCCGAAGCCGAGCGCGGCGAGACCGCCGGGCCGATAGCCTTGCACGACGACATCGGCCTCGCGCAGCAGCGCTTCGAACGTGGCGCGGTCTTGCGCATTGTGAAGATCGAGATGAGCCGAGAGCTTGCCGCGACCGATGTCGATCACCAGCGGCTCGACCGCCGGCAGGTTGGGAGACGTGACCAGCATGACGTCGGCGCCATGCGCGGCCAGCGTCAGCGTGCCGACCGGGCCGGCGATGATGCGCGTGAAATCGAGCACCTTGATGCCGGCAAGCGGCCGGTGGCCTTGCGGCCACGGTCGCGTCGGCGCGTCGCCGATGCGCTCGACCGACATCAGCGGCAGGTGCGCGATCGCCTGGCCCTGCGGATGCGCATCCCACTCGTCGAAGCTGCGCATGGCGGTGACGACGAGTTTGGCCTGCGCCGCGGCGTCCTCGACGTCGAACGCATTCCAGCCCTTCAGCGCTTCGGCCACCGCCGCCTTGTCATAGGCGCAGCCGAGCAGCTTCAAGACGCCATCGCGGTGATGCGGAAAATTGGTATGCAGCCGCACGTAGCGGCCATCGCCGCATTGATAGGCCCCGGCGATCTTGTCCCACAGTTCGGGCGCCGGTTTGCCGTCGATTTCGAGAAAACGCTCGCTGCGCGCCGCGATCGCCGCCGCCCGCATATCGACACCGACGCGCTGCGCCCTGCCGGTGCGTGCGCGCCAGACTTCGGCGGCAGCCAGCGCCGAGGCCGCAACGCTCGCCTGCATCGCCGTGCCGACCGCGAAGGATGATGGCAATACCGGCTCGGCGCCGGTGAGATCGACACGATCCAGCGCCGCCGGATCGTGACCCAGCCCGGTCCAGACGGTCGTGAGCACAGCGCGCGGACTCATCATGCGGGATGCCTTTAAATCGGGGCGGTATTCTTGCGCCAGCCTTCCGGGTTTAGTTGACGATAGAACCACCATCCTTCAAAACCCCCGAAATTGGCTAGAACTGGGATACTCCAATGCAGAAGCGCCGTCCTGTCATGCTGGTTGTGCTCGACGGCTGGGGCTGGCGCGAAGACCGCGCCAACAACGCCGTCCTCGAGGCGAAGACCCCGACCTTCGACCGGCTCTGGGCGACCTGCCCGCATGGCTTCCTGCGCACCTCCGGCAACGACGTCGGCCTGCCGCAGGGACAAATGGGCAACTCCGAAGTCGGCCACCTCAACATCGGCGCCGGCCGCGTGGTCATGCAGGACCTGCCGCGCATCGACGACGCCATCGCCTCGGGCGAGATCGCCAGGGCGCCGGCCGTCACCGCCCTGATCGCCAAGCTGAAAGCCAGCGGCGGCACCTGCCATCTCATCGGCCTCGTCTCGACGGGCGGCGTGCATTCGCACCAGAACCACGCGGTCGCGCTCGCGAAAATTCTGACGAATGCCGGCATCCCCGTGGCCGTGCATGCCCTGACGGACGGTCGCGATACGCCGCCGCAGGCAGCGGCCGGCTATCTCAAGACATTCACCGACGCGCTGCCGTCATCGGCAAAGATAGCGACGGTGATCGGCCGCTATTACGCGATGGACCGCGACAAGCGCTGGGACCGCGTCTCGAAGGCCTATGACGCCATCGTGTCGGGCGAAGGCGCGCGCTTTGCCGATGCGCAGGCCGCAATCGCCGACGCCTACGCGAGCAAGGTCACCGACGAGTTCATCGTGCCGGCCGCGATCGGCGACTACGGCGGCATGAAGGACGGTGACGGCGTCCTGTGCTTCAACTTCCGCGCCGACCGCGTGCGCGAGATCCTGGACGCCATGCTCGATCCGGCCTTCGACGGCTTCGCGCGCAAGCGCACGGTGATGGTCGCCGCCGCCGTCGGCATGGCGCAGTACAGCGAAGGCCTCGACAAGCTGATGGCGACGATCTTTCCGCCGCAGAGCTTTCCCAACATCCTCGGCGAAGTCGTCGCCAATGCGCACCGCACGCAGCTACGCATGGCGGAGACCGAGAAGTATCCGCACGTGACCTACTTCCTTAACGGTGGACGTGAGGAGCCATTCGAGGGCGAAGACCGCATCATGATCCCCTCGCCCAAGGTCGCGACTTACGATCTACAGCCGGAAATGTCGGCGCCCGAGCTGACCGACAAGGCGGTGGAAGCGATCAAGTCCGGCAAGTACGACATGATCGTTTTGAACTTCGCCAATGCCGACATGGTCGGCCACACCGGCAGCATTCCGGCCGCGATCAAGGCGGTCGAGACGGTCGATACGGGCCTCGGCAGAATCGCCAAAGCCATTGAACAGATGGGCGGCGCCTTGCTGGTCACCGCCGATCACGGCAATGCCGAGATGATGGTTGATCCCGAGAGTGGCGGCCCGCACACGGCGCATACGCTCAATCCGGTGCCCTTGATCCTCATGGGTGCCGGCAACCGCCTGGTTGTCAGGGAAGGCCGCCTCGCCGACATCGCGCCGACGCTGCTCGAATTGATGGGTTTGCCCAAGCCGGCGGAGATGACGGGCGTGTCGCTGTTGCAGGGGTATAGCCGCCAGGCTCATGCTGAGGAGCGTCGCGCAGCGACGCGTCTCGAAGCATGAGGCCAACACCGTCCTTCGAGACGCGCCTTCGACCGCTCCTCAAGACGAGGCGGCGCTTCTAAAAATCCTTCAGCCCCAGCACGTCCATCATCGAATAGAGCCCGGGCTTCTGCTTGCGCGCCCACAGCGCCCCGTGCAGTGCGCCACGCGCAAAGATCATGCGGTCCTCGGCCTTGTGCGGCAGCTCGATGCGTTCGGCGGGACCGGCGAACATCACGGTGTGCTCGCCGACCACGGTGCCGCCGCGCAAGGTGGCAAAGCCGATATCGCCCGGCTGGCGCGCGCCGGTGTGGCCGTCGCGCGAACGCACCGAACGCTGCTCGAGATCGATCCCGCGGCCTTCCGCTGCGGCGCGGCCGAGCAGCAGTGCGGTGCCGGATGGAGCATCGACCTTCTGATTGTGGTGCATCTCGAGAATTTCGATGTCGTAGATCTGGTCCAGCGTCTTCGCCACGCGCTTGGTCAGCGCCGCGAGCAGATTGACGCCAAGGCTCATATTGCCCGACTTGACGATGACCGCCTTCTGCGCGGCCTGGGCGATCTTGCGGTCGTCGTCGGCGCTGGTCCCGGTCGTGCCGATGACATGAACCTTGCCGGCGGCGGCGGCACACGCCGCGTATTCGAGTGACGCGGCCGGCGCGGTGAAATCGACGATACCGTCGGCATTGGCCAACAGCGGGACGATGTCGCCCGAGAGCTTGACGCCGTTCTCGCCGATGCCGGCGAGCTCGCCGGAGTCCCGGCCGATCAGCGGCGAACTCGCAGTCTCGAGCGCGCCGGCGAGCGTAAAGTCCTTGCTGTCGGCAATCGCCTTGACCAGTGTGCGGCCCATGCGGCCGCCGGCTCCCGTAACGATCAAACGCATTTCAGCCATCGCTCAAGGCTCCCGGAGTTGAGGCAACGGTATAGCGGGGCGCATGGCCTTCGTCACCCTAACGGTCATTCCGGGACGCCGCGAAGCGGAGGCCCCGAATCCATACTCACGGACCGCGGTTATGCATTCCGGGTTCGCGGCCTGACGGCCGCGCCCCGGAATGCCGTCTGAGAGACTACGGCTGCGGGCCGTCATAGCCCTCGACGATCAGGATCTCGCCGGTCGAATGAGCCAGCCGGATTTTTATGTTCGCCTGGTACTCCGGCGACTCGTAGCAAGCCTTGGCCGTGGCGAAATCGGCAAACTCGATCACCACGTTGCGGCTGCGCGCCTGGCCTTCGACCGCCTCGAACGGGCCGCCGCGAACGATGAAGCGTGCGCCGTATTTCTTGAAGATCGCCGCGTTTGCCGCCGAATAGGGCTTGTAACCCTCTTCGTCGTGCACATCGACGCGCCCGATCCAGTAGCCCTTGGCCATGCCGTTTCCTCTTTCGTTCATTGTTATTGCTGCTGTTGCTGTTGCGCCTTTGCCTGCGCAATTTCATCGACGATTGCCTGCGCGGCTGCCTTCGGATCGGCGGCTTCGACGATCGGACGGCCGACCACGAGATAATCGGCACCGGCGGCGATGGCGCGCGCCGGCGTCATGATGCGCTTCTGATCGCCGGCGGCGCTGCCGGCGGGTCGAATACCCGGCGTCACCAGCGCCATGCCGCCACCGACAATGCCGCGCAGGTTGGCGGCTTCTTCCGGCGAGCAAACAAGACCGTCGATGCCGATGGATCGGGCTTGCGCCGCGCGCCTGGCGACCAGCGGGCCAACGGCGAGCGCATAGCCAGCTTCGGCGAGATCGTTGTCGTCATAGGAAGTGAGCACCGTCACTGCGAGAATCTTCAGCTTCGAGCCGCGCGCGCCTTGCGCCGCCGCCTTCATGGTCTGCGGATAGGCGTGCACGGTGAGAAAAGTCGCGCCCATATTGGCGACGCTGGCGACGCCGTGCGTGACGGTGTTGCCGATGTCGTGCAGCTTGAAATCAAGAAACACCTGCTTGCCCGCCGCGATCAGACCGGCGGCGAA
>JAEZEY010000442.1 GCA_023432845.1 Pseudomonadota bacterium | reverse complement strand
CCCCGCTTTGGCGGGGACGAACGGAGGATGAAGCAGCCTCACTGTCCACCATCACGTCCGCACATAATGCTCGAACGTGTCGGCGCCAAGCGGTTCGGTGCCGTCGAGCGTGAGCTTGCCGGTCAATGTGTCAAGTGTCATGCCTTCGAGCGGGCCGATGCCGTCGCCGATTTCCTTCGCTCCCTTCAGGAGCACGAATTCATCGACCAGATCGGCGGCGACGAACGAGGCCGCCACCGTCGGACCGCCCTCCACCATCAGCCGCGTGATGCCTTCGGCCGCCAGCTTCTTCAGCACCTCGTCGAGATCGAGGCGGCCTTGTGTGTCGTCGACGCGAAACACCTTGGCGCCCTTGGCCACCAAGATCTCCTCGGCGACCGGCGAGGCCTTCTGCGCGCAGAACACGAAGGTCGGTACATCGCGCACGGTGGAGATCACCGACAGCGACAACGGCACGCGCAGCTGCGCATCGAGCACGACGCGCACCGGCGAATGTTCATAGAGCCCCGGCAGGCGTGCGGTAAGCTGCGGATTGTCGGCCAGCACGGTGCCAAGCCCGACGAGAATGGCGTCGTTCTGAGCGCGCATCCGGAAAACGCGGTCGCGCGCCTCGTCGCCGGTGATGGACGCCTGCCTGCGGCCGGGGAGCCCCGCCTTGCCATCGGCCGACACCGCAAGCTTGAGCGTCACATGCGGTCGGCCGGTGGTGATGCGGGCGATGTGACCGGCATGAGCACGGCGCGCCTCCTCGGTCAGCACCCCGACATCGACGGCAATGCCCTGCTCGCGCAGCCGCGCGTGGCCCTGACCCGCCACTTCCGGATTCGGATCCTCGAGGGCGGAGACAACACGGGCGATGCCGGCCTTGATGATGGCGTCGGCGCAGGGCGGCGTCTTGCCGTCATGGGAGCACGGCTCAAGCGTGACATAAGCCGTCGCCCCCTTGGCAGCGCGCTTGGCGCGGCGCAGCGCCTCGACCTCGGCATGCGGACGGCCGCCGGCCTGCGTCCAGCCGCGGCCGACGATGACCCCCTCCTTGACGATGACACAGCCGACCGCCGGGTTCGGCCAGGTATTGCCGAGACCGCGCCGGCCGAGCGAAATCGCGAGGCGCATGAAACGCTCATCATCGGCGGCCGCGGACGGCGCCGTTACAGGGACTTCTGCTTCGCTCATTTACGGACCGGCTCGTCGTCTTCGCCGCGGAGTTCATCCAGCGCGGCGCGGAAATCCTTGGCCTCGCGAAAATTGCGATAGACCGAGGCGAAACGCACATAGGCGACATCATCGATCTCGCGCAGGTGCTGCATCACGGCCTCGCCGATCGTCTCCGACGTGACTTCGTTCTCGCCCATGCTTTCCAGTTCACGGACGATCTTGGAGACCATCTGCTCGATGCGCTCCGGCTCGACCGAGCGCTTGCGCAGCGCGACCTGCACCGAGCGCATCAGCTTGTCGCGGTCGAACGGCACGCGGCGGCCGTTGCGCTTGATGACGGTGAGCTCGCGCAGCTGCACGCGCTCGAAAGTGGTGAAGCGGAAATTGCAGGACAGACACACGCGGCGGCGGCGGATCACGGCCGAGTCTTCGGTCGGGCGTGAATCCTTCACCTGCGTATCGAGGCTACCGCAGCTTGGGCAACGCATGGTCTTCTCCGCCTTCCCCTCCCTGTCATGGCCGGGCTTGACCCGGCCATCCCGCTTAGATGGGCACTGCGCCCCTAAGCGGGATCACCGGGTCACGCGCCTGCGGCGCGGCCCGGTGATGACGGTCTTCACTGATAGATCGGAAACTTATCCAGCAGCGTCTTCACCTTGCCGCGCACCTTTTCCTCGACCAGCGAGTCCTCGGTCACGCCCTTCTGCGCCAGCACGTCCAGCACCTCGACGATCATCTCACCAACCTGTTTGAACTCGGCGGTGCCGAAACCGCGCGTGGTGCCGGCTGGCGTGCCGAGACGGATGCCCGACGTTACCATCGGCTTTTCGGGATCGAACGGAATGCCGTTCTTGTTGCAGGTGATGTGGGCGCGCCCGAGCGCGACCTCGGCGACCTTGCCGGTCTGGCGCTTGGGGCGCAGATCGACCAGCATCAGATGGTTGTCGGTGCCGCCCGAGACAATATCGAGGCCGCTCGCCTTGAGGGTGTCGGCAAGAGCCCGCGCGTTGGCGACGATGTTCCTGGCGTAGGTCCTGAACTCGGGCTGCAGCGCCTCGCCGAAGGCAACCGCCTTCGCGGCGATGACATGCATCAGCGGGCCGCCCTGCAGACCGGGGAACACCGCCGAGTTCATCTTCTTGGCGATGGCTTCGTCGTTGCACAGGATCATGCCGCCGCGCGGGCCGCGCAGCGACTTGTGCGTCGTCGTGGTAACGACATGGGCGTGCGGGATCGGCGTCGGATGCTCGCCGCCGGCAACGAGACCGGCGAAATGCGCCATGTCGACCATGAGATAGGCGCCGACTTCATCGGCGATCTCGCGGAAGCGCTTGAAGTCCCAGACACGGCTGTAAGCGGTGGCGCCGGCGAGGATGAGCTTCGGCTTCGTCTCGCGCGCGATCCTGGCGACCTCGTCCATGTCAATGAGCTGGTCCTCGCGGCGCACGCCATAGGGCACCGGCTTGAACCACTTGCCCGACATGTTGACCGGCGAGCCGTGGGTGAGATGGCCGCCGGCGTTGAGGTCGAGGCCCATGAAGGTGTCGCCCGGCTGCAAGAGCGCGAGGAACACGGCCTGGTTCATCTGCGAGCCGGAGTTCGGCTGGACGTTGGCGAAGTTGCAGCCAAACAGCTTCTTGGCGCGCTCGATGGCGAGCGTCTCGGCAATGTCGACGAACTGGCAACCGCCGTAGTAGCGGCGACCCGGATAACCTTCGGCGTATTTGTTGGTCAGCACCGAACCCTGCGCTTCCAGCACGGCGCGGGACACGATGTTCTCCGAGGCGATCAGCTCGATCTCGTCGCGCTGGCGACCGAGCTCCTTACCGATCACATCGAAGATTTCAGGGTCGACATCCTTGAGGGGGGCGGAAAAGAACTGCTGTGTCGTTGCCGACATACCTTTAGGTCTCCGGGCGCCGGACGGAAGAATCGGCACCGTTTTCGTGGGAAATTTCCGGGGGGTCCGGTTCGCACCTGCGAATAGCATATCGCCCCCAACCCGCCAAGCGATGGCACGAGCCCGGCCAGGCAAGCGCAAGATGTAGCGATATTTCAGGGAATTCGGCCCTCGCGGCGCTCGCGGGCGATGCGCGCCTTCAGCTTGGCCAGCGCCAGCTTTTTCAGGTCGGTCATGGACGTGCTGGCCGGTGCGACCACCGCCACCTCGAGCGTGGTCGCGGCATCGACGGCCGCCACCTTGGCGCTGCCGCCAACGACCGTGATCTCGAAATAGACTTCGGATTCGCCTGCCATCGCCGGCGCATCATAGCCGACTCGCGTCGGCTGGCGATGTGACGTATGGGACGCCAAACAGAGGGACACGATGACCAACGCCCAGCTTCTGGAAATGGCGCGGGACAATCTCACCCGCTTCACGGCCGCGCCGGCGCCGGCCGAGATGCTGCGCCAGACGATCGAGGCGCATGAGATCGTGTTCGCGCTCTATCCGGATGAGAGCCCGCGCGGCTCCGACGCCTATCTGATCAAGGGCAAGCCGCTGGTGCCGGGCGCCCCCGACGAGGACCTCGCGCGCTTCACGACCACGGCGGTGCCTTGCGCCGATCTTGAGGAAGCGCTGGCGTTGGAGCGCAGCTTCGGCGACGCGCGGCCGGGGAAGCACTAGCGGCAGGCACGCGGCGCATCAGACCACTTCAATGCACGACAAAACCCCGGCCAGGGGAGGTTTCCCGGCCGGGGCAAGTCGTCACTCGCCAGAAAAGGCAGAAGACTTGAAGGCAGACTTGAAAGCTTGCAGTCCCAGAAGGCTTACAGGCGATAGAGGATCTGGTCGGTCCAGAAGCGCTCGAGCCGGTGCAGCGACTTGTTCAGCGTCGCGAACTCCTCGGAGTTGATGCCGCCGACCTGCTCCACGGTGCGCACGTGCTTCTGATAAAGCGCATCGACGATGTCGCGAACTTCCTGGCCCTTCGCGGTCAGCTTGATGCGGACCGAGCGGCGATCGACGCGTGAGCGCTGGTGATCGAGGAACTCCATCTCCACAAGCTTCTTCAGATTGTAGGAGACGTTGGAACCGAGATAGTAACCGCGCGTGCGCAGCTCGCCGGCGGTCAATTCCTTGTCGCCGATATTGTACAGCAGCAGCGCCTGCACCGAGTTGATGTCGGAGCGACCGCGGCGGTCGAATTCGTCCTTGATGACGTCGAGCAGACGGCGGTGCAGCCGCTCGACCAAGGTCAACGCCTCCTGATAAAGAGGACGGATGGTGTCGAACCGCGCTTCGCGTTCGGCGGGTTCGACCGTCTTTACTACGGCTTTCATGTCTAACGCCCCTTCGTTTTTATAACGCCGGCCTTTTTGTGGCCGAGGTGACGAGGCCCTGTTTTCCTCGTCCCTTACAGGCGTCAACCTATTCGGGGCCTTCTAAAATCGGCTTAAATAACAGCATAAACGTTAGGTTTATTTGCGACGGTGAATCCTTGGTTCACGGATTCAAGTCGAACGATCACGGCAAGGAGTCGTTCACCCTCTCCTTCTGCCGTCATTCGGGCACGGCACGTGGTGCCGGAGCCGGAATCCAGATACAAATGCAGCGGTTCGGTCTGAATTCCGTTCGCAAGCGACGCTTGCGCCCCGGAATGACATCTAACCGCGAATGAAACGGACGATACCCGAGAAGTCGCGGCCCGCCTCGCCGCTGTCGGCATAGGCTGAATAGAGTCTTTCCGCCTCGGCGCCCATCTCAGTCTTGGCGCCGACCGCACGCGCCGCTTCCTGCGCGAGACGCAAATCCTTCAGCATCATCGCTACGGTAAACCCGGGTTCATAATTGCGGTTGGCCGGTGACGTCGGAACCGGTCCCGGAACGGGACAATAGGTGGTCAGCGACCAGCACTGCCCGGACGACTTCGAGGAAATGTCGAACAGCTTCTGGTGATCGAGGCCGAGCTTCTCGGCCATGACGAAAGCCTCCGACACCGCAATCATGGAAATGCCGAGGATCATGTTGTTGCAGATCTTCGCCGCCTGGCCGTTCCCTGCCCCACCGGCATGGACGATTGTCTTGCCCATCTTCTGCAGGATAGGTTCGGCGCGCTGATAGGCCTGCGCGGTGCCGCCGACCATGAAGGTGAGCGTACCGGCGGTGGCGCCGCCGACGCCGCCGGACACTGGCGCATCGACCATGAAGAGACCCTTGGCCTCGGCCGCCGCCGCGACGGCGCGCGCGGTATCGACGTCGAAGGTCGAGCACTCGATCAGCAGCGTGCCGGGATTGGCGGTGGCGATTATGCCGTTGTCGCCGAGATAGACGTCGCGCACATGCTGGCCGGCGGGCAGCATGGTGATGACGGCATCGGCCCGCGCCGCGGCGACATGGGCGAACTCAACCGGCGTGCCGCCAGCTTCCTTCAGCTTGGCCACCGAAGCCGGATTGACATCGACGCCCTCGACCTGATGGCCGGCCTTGATGAGATTGACCGCCATCGGCAGGCCCATATTGCCGAGCCCGATGAATGCAATGCGCGCCATGTCTTACTCTCCCCTTTTCTCTTGTTGTCTCGTTATATCGCTATGCGCTCGCCCGTCTCATCACACCGGCTGCTCGCGCGCCGACTTCAACGCCAGGTAAAGATAGATGCCGAGCATGCCGCCTTCAAACAGGATGGTGAAGAAGCCGCGGCCGAATACCTGCGGAAAGAATAATTGTACCGCTATCATCGAGGCGACCGCCGTGAGCCAGATCACCGCGCCCCAGGCGGCGGCGAGCCACAGTCCGACCGCGGCAACGAGATCGATGACGGCAAAGAATACCGTGGCGGTCTGCCAGGCGATCGAATGGTTGGCGTACAGGTCGTCGTCGCCGACGCCGATGCCGCAGATATTGGCCCAGTGATAGAGGCCCTTGAGCATCGATATACCGGCCATGATGCGCAGGAACAGCACCAACCGGCGCGTCCAGCGCCCGACCCCGGGTTCGCCCTCCTGCTCGTGAACCGGCTCGAGATCGCGCAGATCCGCGTAAGGATCGGCCGCGGCCGCGCCTAGGGCAGGATCAGCTCTCCGCCATCCAAGGAAGCGAAATAGCGCTCGATAGCCTCGATCGTCACTTCGCTCAAAATCTGAGGATTCCATGTCGGCTTGTTGTCCTTGTCGACGATGACGGCGCGGACGCCTTCGTAGAAATCGTGGGCCTTCACGACGCGCGACACGATGCGCATCTCGGTCCGCATGCAGGTTTCGAAATCGTGGATCGCGCCGAAGCGCACCTGCGCCAGCGCCAGCTTGAGCGAGGTCGGCGATTTGGCGCGGATCGTCGCCGCTGTCTTGCCGGCCCATTCGGCATCGGCGCCGTTTGTGGCCGCTTCATGATCGAGCCGCTCGAGGATCACCGCGACGTCATGACCGGCGAAAATGTGGTCGATCAGGTGCCGGCGCTTCCAGATCGGCCCCTCCCCGGCCGGCTCGGCGAAGGCGGCCAGTACGGCGTCGACCGATACCGTACCGGTCAAGCCGTCGAGCAGATCGGGAAAGCGCGTCGAGGAGATACGGTGCGTAGCGAGCCCGGCATAGAGCGCGTCGGCGATGCCGAAGCGATCGCCGGTCAGCGCGCAATAGGTGCCGAGTTCGCCGGGCATGCGCGGAAGAAACCAGGTGGCACCTACATCGGGAAAGAAGCCGATGCCGACTTCCGGCATGGCGAAGGAGTACTTGTCGCCGGCGACGCGATGCGAACCGTGCACCGACACGCCGACGCCGCCGCCCATCACGATGCCATCGACCAGCGCCACATAGGGCTTGCGATAGTTCTTGATGACGACGTTGAGCGGATACTCGTCGCGCCAGAACTGCAACTGCTCGTCGAAGCGCTTCTCCTTGCCGAGATCGTAGAGATGGCGGATGTCGCCGCCGGCCGAGAAGGCCTTGTTGCCGGCGCCCATGATGACGACGCGGGTGATCGCTGGATCGTCGGCCCAATCGTCGAGCTGCGCGCGCATGGCATTGACCATGCCATGCGAGACGGCATTGAGCGCTTTGGGCCGGTTCAGCGTGATCAGCCCGGCGGCGCCGCGGCGCTCGAAAAGGACTTCCGGCTCCATCACGTCAATGCCCACAGGTAAGCGAGAACGGCAAGTGTACCGAGCGCACTGCGCACGGCGTGCAGGCGACCCCACTGCTGGATCAAGCCGCGTGTTACGTCGCTGGCCGATTCCGGCGCTGTGCCCTGAAGCAGCTTGTTGGTCGGCATGATGATGAACATCGTGAACGGCCAGTTGGCGAGAATGAGGCCGGCAGCGAGCAGCCAGCGCCAGTCATAGCTGAACAGAAAGGCCATGATCCCGAGCACGCCGGAGATGGCGGCGAGGCCCGACTGCATGATGAAGCCCCGCGCGTAGCTCGGCTTCCATTGGGTGAGCAACGCCCGATCGTCGAGCTGCAGCCGGGCGTGCTGCTCGGCGAAGTTGATATAGACGGCCGCACCGGCGAACATCGCGGAAGTTACCAGCGCCAGATGTCCGAACCAGAACAGTGCCGTCATTCTGCGCCCCCTTCGGCGCCGCGTGTGCGCAGGTAGATGAACCAGTAGACGGCGCCGACCAGGCCGCCGCCGCCGATGATATTTCCCAAAGTCACCGGCACAAGGCTCCACGCAAATGCCGGCCAGGTCATGGCGGCAAAGGCCTGTGGTGTGCTTCCGATCTGGCTCCACAATTCGGCCGGCGCCCAGCTCACAATAAACAGACCGAGCGGGATCAGATACATGTTCGCCACCGAATGTTCGAATCCGGCCACGACGAAGGCCGAGACCGGGAACAGGATGGCGAGGATCTTGTCCGTCGTGGTGCGCGCGCCGAAGGCCAGCCAAACGGCGAGACAAACCAGCACGTTGCAGAGAATGCCGAGAAAGAAGGCGTGCGATACGGGCAAAGACACCTTGTTGAGCGCGATGTTGAGCGCCACCGCCGCCACCGCGCCCTTGCCGCCGAGATACTGGCCGGAAAGGAAGACAAGCGCGGCCGTGCCGACCGCGCCGACGAAGTTGCCCGCGTAGACGATCGTCCAGGCCCGCAGCATTTCGCGCAGCCCCACCTTGCCGGCCGCGAGCGCCATGACCATCAGTGTGTTGCCGGTGAACAGTTCGGCGCCGCCGACGATGACAAGGATCAGGCCGAGGCAGAACACGACGCCGGAGAGGAGCCGGCTGACGCCGAAGGGTAAGGCACCGTCGGCGCCAGCCAGCACCGTGGTGGCGAACATGCCGCCAAGCGCAATAAAGGCGCCGCCCAGCGCCGCCAGCGTGAACAGACTGAGGACGTCGAGGCGCGTCTTGGCAACGCCGACGGCTTCCGCCTTCTCGGCGATCTCGGCTGGCAGCAATGCGTCGAAGCCGGTGCTCACGATGCCTTCTCCGCCAAGGCCATGCGTTCAATTCCCCAACATGTTGCGCGACACGATCACACGCATGACCTCGTTGGTGCCTTCGAGAATCTGGTGCACGCGCACATCGCGCAGCACGCGCTCGATCGGATGGTCGTTCAGGTAACCGTAGCCGCCGTGCAATTGCAGGCAGCCATTGACCACCTCGAAGCCGGTGTCGGTGGCGAAGCGCTTGGCCTTGGCGGCGAGCTGCGTCGCCGCCGGCTCTTTCTCGCCGACTGCGACCGCGGCGCGGTGCAGCAGCAGGCGCGCAGCCTCGAGCTCGGTGGCGTAGTCGGCAATGCGGAATTGCAGCGCCTGGAAGTCGGCGAGCCGCGTGCCGAATTGCTTGCGTTCCTTCATGTAGGCGACGGTGCGGTCGAGGCAGAACTGCGCGCCGCCGATCGAGCAGGCGCCGATATTGAGGCGGCCGCCGTCGAGCCCGGCCATCGCGATCCTGAAGCCCTCGCCTTCCTTGCCGATCAGGTTCGCCACCGGAACGCGGCAGTTCTCGAACATGACCATGGCGGCCGGCTGCGACTTCCAGCCGAGCTTCTTCTCCTGCGCGCCGAAAGTGAGTCCAGGCGTGCCCTTCTCCACCGCGATGCAGGAAATACCACGCGGCCCGCCCTCGCCGGTCCGCGCCATCACCAGATAAACGTCCGACATGCCGCCACCGGAGATGAAGGCCTTGGCGCCGTCGAGCACGTAAGTATCGCCGTCGCGGCGCGCCTTGGTGGTGAGGCTGGCGGCATCGGAGCCGGAGTCCGGCTCGGTCAGGCAGTAGCTGGCGAAATGCTCCATCGAACACAGTTTCGGCAGGAAGCGCTGGCGCGCCTCCTCGCTGCCGTAGGTGTCGATCATCCAGGCGACCATGTTGTGGATGGAGATGTAGGCCGCGGTCGAGGTGCAGCCCTGCGCCAGTTCCTCGAAAATCAGCGCTGCGTCGAGCCGGGTCAGGCCGGAGCCGCCGACATCGTCGCGCACATAGATGCCGCCGAAACCGAGCGCCGCCGCCTCGCGCAAGGTCTCGACCGGGAAGATCGAACCGGCATCCCAGTCGCGCGCATGAGGCATCATGGCGTCGCGGGCGAACTGCCGCGCGGTGGCCTGAAAAGCCTGCTGTTCTTCGGTGAGAGAAAAATCCATCGGCCGGTCGCCTCCCTGCTGCTTTGCTAGCAGGACGCAAGGCGGCGACCAAGACCCCCGTTCAGACGTGTCAGGAGGGCGATGCCACTTTCATCAGGACGAGGCCGGACACGATCAGCCCGGCTGCCACTACGCGCATCACGCCCAAATCCTCGCCGAACATGATGACTCCGGCGACGAAGGCGCCGACGGCGCCGATACCGGTCCACACCACATAGGCGGTACCGACCGGCAGACTGCGCATCGCCAGCGACAACAGCACCACGCTGGCGATCATGCCGACAATGGCGATGACCGACGGTATCGGTTTGGTGAAGCCGTACGACGCCTTCAGCGCCAGCGCCCAGACGATTTCGAACAGACCCGCGGCAAGCAGAATTATCCAGACCATGACGGCCCTCACTATGAGCGCCGGGCCGTCCCGGACTGGGTTCCTCGCGCCGTCCCGCGCAAAGTGAGGTCGTTGCCTCGCCCGGGAATGTAAAAACCGGGCGTGCGGGGTCAAGCCTCGAGGCCCGCATGGGTGGCGGGCGCGGCGCGAAGCGGCTATGAGGGTGCCGTCTGGAGTTTCACCATGGCCATCAAATACGGACGCCCCCTGCAGCACACCGTGCGCTTCGCCGCCGGCGAGGCGAGCGCGCAGCCGCTCGACCTCACGGTGCGCATGCGGCGCAACCGCCGCGCCGACTGGGCGCGCCGCATGGTCCGCGAGAACGTCGTCACCACCGACGACCTGATCTGGCCGATCTTCGTCATGGACGGCGACAATGCGGGCCAGCCCGTCGCGTCGATGCCCGGGGTCGAGCGCCTGTCGGTCGATCAGGCGGTGCGCGCCGCGGTGCGCGCGGCCGAACTGACCATCCCCTGCATCGCCATCTTCCCCTACACCGACCCATCGCTGCGCGACGAGACCGGCAGCGAAGCGCTGAACAGCGACAACCTGGTCTGCCGCGCCGTGCGCGCCATCAAAAAGGAAGTGCCGCAAATCGGGATTCTCTGCGACGTCGCGCTCGATCCCTATA
>JAEZEY010000342.1 GCA_023432845.1 Pseudomonadota bacterium | reverse complement strand
GGGGGCACGTTGTTTTATGGAAAGATCACCCCACCCCGCTCGCTATCGCTCGCGACCCTCCCCCTCCAGGGGAGGGTAAAGGAAGCAGCGCCGTCATCTCACTGTCATGGACATCTGCTAATGGGCCGGAACATGAAGCAAACCCTGATGAGTGAAGCGCCGTGACGGACACCGCCACGCGGCGCTTTCGCGCGCTTTTCATTTCCGACATCCATCTTGGCACCCGCGGCTGCCAGGCCGACAAACTGCTCGATTTCCTGCGCCACCACGAAGCCGACATCATCTATCTCGTCGGCGACATCGTCGACGGCTGGGCGCTGCGCTCGTCCTGGTACTGGCCGCAGTTGCACAACGACGTGGTGCAGAAGCTGCTGCGCCAGTCGCGCAAGGGCGCGCGGCTGATCTACATCCCCGGCAACCACGACGAATTCCTGCGCGACTACTACGGCACGCATTTCGGCGGCATCGAGGTGGTCGAGCACACCATCCATGAAGCCGCCGACGGCAAGCGCTATCTGGTCGTGCACGGCGACATGTTCGACCTCGTTGTCACCCAGGCGCGCTGGCTGGCGCTGCTCGGCGACAAGGCCTACGACCTCGCCATCAAGGCCAACCGCGTCTTCAACGCCATGCGGCGTATCTTTGGCGCGCCGTACTGGTCGCTGTCGAAGTGGGCCAAGATGAAGGTGAAGAACGCCGTTAACTTTATCGGCGCCTTCGAGAAGGCGCTGGCGACCGAGGCGCAGAGGCACAAGGTCGACGGCGTGATCTGCGGCCACATCCATACCGCGGCGCTGCACGACGACTTCGGCCTGCGCTACGTCAACTGCGGCGACTGGGTCGAAAGCTGCACCGCGGTGGCCGAGAACGAGGACGGCAGCTTTGAGATCATCACCTGGACGAGCGACGGCCGCCGGCGTCTGCCGGTGCCGCTGCCGGCGCGGGCGCAGGCGGCTTGATGAGAATTCTCGTCGTCACCGACGCCTGGCACCCGCAGGTGAACGGCGTCGTGCGCACGCTCGGCCAGGTCGCGCGCGAGGCGGCGGGCTTCGGCGTCGCCGTCGAGTTCCTGACGCCGGCGGAATTCCGCACGCTGCCAATGCCGAGCTATCCGGAAATCCGGCTGGCGCTAGCCGGCGCTAGCGCGATCGAGCGACGGCTGGAGATCGTCCAGCCGAACGCCATCCACATTGCCACCGAAGGGCCGCTCGGCCATGCCATGCGCCGCGTCTGCATCCGCCGCGGCCTGCCGTTCACCACCAGCTTTCACACGCGTTTCCCCGATTACGTTTCCGAACGCGTCACGCTTGCGCCGAAGTGGTCCGGCGATCTGACCTGGGCGTGGCTGCGCCGCTTCCATTCGCTGAGCGCGGCGCTGCTGGCGGCGACGCCGACTCTGGTCGGCGAACTGGAAGGCCGCGGCTTCAAAAACGTGAAGCTGTGGCAGCGCGGCGTCGACGGCCGTCTGTTTCATCCCGAGCGCAAGCGCATCCTCGATCTGCCGCGGCCGATCTTTCTCACGGTCGGCCGTGTCGCGGTGGAGAAGAATCTTGAGGGATTCCTCAGGCTCGATCTGCCGGGCACCAAAGTCGTGGTCGGCGATGGGCCGGACCGCGCGCGCCTGACGAAGACTTATCCCGGCGCGGTATTCCTCGGCGCCAAGCATGGCGAGGAACTGGCCGACATCTATGCCTCGGCCGACGTCTTCGTGTTTCCAAGTCTCACCGATACGTTCGGCCTCGTGCTGCTCGAGGCGCTGGCTTCGGGCGTGCCAGTTGCGGCGTTTCCGGCGGATGCGCCGTGCGACGTGATCGGCAGCGCTCCGGTCGGTTGCCTCGACGCCGATCTCAGGCGCGCCTGTCTCGGCGCGCTCGACCTCGACAAGGCCGCGTGCCGCAAATTCGCCGAGGGTCTCACGTGGGAAGCCACCGCGCGCACTTTCGTCAAACACGTCACTGAAGCGACGCAGAAGCCCCGCCGGCGCCGCGATCGCGACCGGATTGCCGCGTAACGAGCCGGTTCCGCCGCGAATTCACATCCCAAAAGGCACGCTTGCCCGGCTACCGGGCCGGGCGTAGCCTTTCATCATGGGCCTCATCGACCAGAAACTGCTCCCGACCGCTGCCGATGTCGAAAGCGCGGTGACACGCCTCAAGGGCGTCGCCGTACGCACGCCGCTGATCAACGCGCCGGTGCTGGATGAGCGTCTCGGCGCGCGCGTTTTCCTCAAGGCGGAAATCCTGCAGCGCACCGGCTCGTTCAAGTTCCGCGGCGCCTATAACCGGGTGTCGCAGATCCCGGCCAACAAACGCGGTGCCGGCGTGGTCGCATATTCGTCCGGCAATCACGCGCAAGGGGTCGCCGCCGCCGCCAAGCTGCTCGGCATGCGCGCCACCATCGTGATGCCGAGCGATGCGCCGAAGGCGAAGATCGAACGCACGCGGGGGCACGGCGCCGAAGTCGTGCTCTACGATCGCGCCGGCGGCGAAGACCGCGCGCTGATCGCCCAGCGCCTGGTGGATGAGCGCGGCGCCACTCTGGTGCCGCCCTACGACGATCCCATGATCATCGCCGGGCAGGGCACTATCGGCGTCGAGATCGTCGAGGACCTCGGCAGGCTCGGGCTCAAGCCGGAGATCGTCGTGGTCGGCGCGTCGGGCGGTGGGCTCGCCGCCGGCGTGTCGCTCGGCATCAAGTCGCGCGCGGCCTCGGCGCGGCTGTTCACCGCGGAGCCGGAAGGCTTCGACGACACCTTGCGATCCTTCGTCCTTGGCGAGCGCGTCGCCAACGAGAAGGTCACCGGCTCGATCTGCGATGCGCTGATGAGCAACACGCCGGGCGAATGGACGTTCCCGATCAACAAGGAACTGATCGGGCAGGGCATTGCCGCCAGCGACGAGGAAGTGGCCGCCGCCGTGCGCTACGCCTTCATGGAACTGAAGCTGGTGGTCGAGCCCGGCGGCGCCATCGGTCTCGCCTCATTGCTCGCCGGCAAGCTCGACAGTGTCGTCGATATCCGCGGTAAGACCGTCGTTGCCATCCTGTCGGGCGGCAATGTCGACGTCGAGATGTTCGCCAAGCTGATCGCGGGGTAGGCCTGCGGCCAACGTCAAACACCGTTCATTCCCGCGTAAGCGGGAATCCAGAAAAGCCGATTCTGGGTCCCCGCTTACGCGGGGACGAACGGAGAATAAACTACGTAAACAGCGCGATGCGTTCTTCTTCGCTCAGCGCCATCAGCGGCGCCAGCGGATCGGGCACTTCGGCGTGACCTTTGACGGCCTGGGCAGGCGTCGCGGCCTGCTCCAACTTCCCCATCAGGGTTTCGATGGTGCTGATCGTTGCTTCGGCGGCGGCTGCTTCGACCGGCGCGATATCGACGCGGGCCATCTCGGCGATTGCCGTCTCCGTTGCCGCTGTCTCGGTGACGACGACTTCGGTCACGGCCATCTCGGCGACGACCATCTCGGTGATCGTGGCTTCAGGAGAGGTCGCCGGCGGAACTGCGCTGTCCTGCACGGCTTCGATCACAGCCGCCGCTTCCGGTGCCGAAATTTCCGCCGCGCCGATCCGCATCTCCGGTTCGGCTGCCGCCACGGCCGGCGGGTCGAGCCAGAGCTCATAGGTTTCGACTTCGGTCTTGGCGTCTGTCTTGGCCTCTATCCTGGCTTCAGGCGCGACTTTGGCAACCTGCGACGGCGCCTCGGGCGCGTCGATATCCGGCAGCGGCTGCGTCACTGGCGGCGTTGCAACAGCCGGCGGTGCCAGCGTGGTCCAGCTTTCTTCCGGCGCGTAGCGCGCCGGCAGCGGACGTCCGATCTGATGCGCGTGATAGTCGAATTCGACGATCGGGATGATGGTGGCGGTCTTGCGCCTGGCCTGTGCCGGCACGAACGGCTGTGGCGCACTTGCGA
>JAEZEY010000315.1 GCA_023432845.1 Pseudomonadota bacterium | reverse complement strand
TCCATCTTATTGCTGATAACACCCGATCTGGGGCTTTTATTAGTCTTCCTATTTACCTTTAGGCTGGGCTTCCCTTTGCTGGATCTGATCATTCGTACCGGCTGGTGCTGGTTCAGCAGGCGGGCTGAGTACCGGCAGGATGGTTTTGCCCAGGCTTTGGGCTGCGGGCGGGCCCTCAAGTCCGCCTTATTGAAGATTGATAGCCTGCATTCGTCCGGCCTGGTGCGCGGGTGGCAGCAGGTATTGCTGACCCACCCGATGCTTTACCGGCGAATCAGGCGGCTGGAATGGCTGGAGGGCCTGCGCCCGGAGCCCTGAAAAATAAAACCGAATTATGGATCTGACCATTACCGAAAGGGGATTTGATGCGCCTCAGCTGACCCTGAGTAAGGCCGGCATCGGGCTTCATACCCGCTTTGGTGGCGGCCAATTTCAGTGTTATTCCGGCAAAGGGTTTTCGTTCTGGCATAACCAATATTCTTTTTCTCAAAACACGCACTTACAGGCCAGCGGAAATATCCCGGTACTCGAACTCCATATTACCCGTCTTGGAATCTGGCAGGGAAGCTGGGAAGGGATCACCGAAATGGACCTGTATCCGGGTCAGTTCAACCTGAGTTATACGCCTCATGTGAAAACGACTGCCCTGTTTCGGGGTGGTATGGCATACCGATCTTGTGACATTCATTTTGATCAGGCTTACCTGGAATCCCTGACCGATGATTTTATAGCCCTGGACAAGTTCCTCAAAACGGTGACCAAGCGAATGCCGGGTAGTCTGTCCACTCGCAACCATGGCTGCACCCGGGAGATGACAGCAGCCTGTGAAGCCGTCCTGAACAATCCTTTCGGGAAAGCTGTACAACCTTATATCCTCTCCATGAAAGTCCGGGAAATCCTGATCGCTGCCTTGGAAAAGGTGGCAGCAGACCTGAAAAAACCTTTGCCTGTCCTGACCAAAAAACAAAAGGAATTGTTGCAGCATGCGAAGGGGCTCATTGAAGATTGCATGGACAAACCACTCAGTTTGCAAGAACTCTCGCAGCAAACCGGGATGAATGAATGTGTATTGAAGCGGGGGTTCCGGGAGTTATTTGGTACAAGTCCCTACCAGTATTTTGTTTCATTGAAAATGAAACGGGCCCAACAATTACTACTTGAAACAACCGAACCAATTGTGTCCATTGCCTATTTTCTGGGCTATTCCCAATCTTCCAGTTTTAGTCAAGAGTTCCGGAAAGCGACAGGACTCACACCGCAGATATACCGCAAACAGGGTCGCAATTATTAATAAAAATCGTTTACGGGTTAGCATAGGAAAAAATGAAATCAAGATCCGTAATACTCCTGAGCGGAACCATCTTGCTCACGGCAGTGTTTTCTTCCTGCACCAGATGTCTGGCATAATTATCCAAAGTCAGCTCATAGGTTCTGATAGTCGGGAAGGCTATCATGTGTGTGATAAAATAATAGGAATAAAATCCATACTCCTGCATGACGAGGTCTGAATGTTCCGTAAACCGGATAACAGGATTTTGCAGATCCTCGGTTGACAAAAAAATAGCCGGTGCTTTTGTCTGGCAATAATACACCGGATAGTCACCAATTCCATACCGGGCATATTCACGGATAAAATCAAACCGCGAATCGTGGGCATCATCCCTGCTCTCACTTCGCTCTTCCAGGAAAATCTTGTAGATGCCCCTCTTAAACTGTTTGGTAAAAGTTTGCTGAAACCCGCTGATAACCCTGTACTTTGGTTTGGGCTTGATGACGTGCGTTTTCAAATCATAGTCGAAGTATTCTGACTTGAATCGAGGTGCAGGTTTATGGCGGTTCAATTGTGTCAATAAGTAAAGGCGTGAAATATTCAACGGTTCTTTCAGAGCAATCTCAACGGATGGCAGACCCGCCTGTTTGGAACCAAAATATGTGTTGCAACTGTCGCATACAAGGGCGCATGCCCTTTTGCCACCCAGCGCTTGCGGGAAAATATGGGCAACTCTGTTAAAGTCTGTTGCTCCTTCTTCCTTTTGACACCAGATACAAACCTTTACCATTTCGTTCTTTATTCCAAAACTCGCATTTTCCCCCTAAGGGATTTCGGTAAATTTGAAAATGCTGAAAATCTATCTGGATCTGAATATTTACCAGGATCTGAAAAAGCCGGAAAACAGGGTTCTGTTGGAAAAGGTGGAAGCGCCGATTAAATTGACCACCTCAGGCCGAGGCAAATTGACCACCTGTTTTGCTGGCGAAGATTCGGTTGTTCAGGTGTGTTAGTGGTTAAAAAATTCAATTGTCTTTTTTTAGCGTTCAGTAACAAATTTAATTAATAAGTTCATTTTCACTGACGCGTTTTTTTCTCATGGATTCGCCTTTTAGTTCAAGTCGATGAGCGTTGTGTACGATTCTATCCAGTATAGCATCTGCAATAGTTTGTTCTCCTATAACATCATACCATTTGTTTACCGGCACCTGGGATGTAATAATCAACGCGCCTTTTCCATGCCTGTCTTCTATCAGTTCCATTAATGCCACCCTGCTCTGCGCATCAAAAGGCTGTATGCCAAAGTCGTCAAGTATCAACAGATGCTGACGTTCTATTTTGCCTATCTCTTTAAGGTATGAGCCATCAGCTTTACTCATTTTGAGTTTGGTAAATAGTTTGGGAACATTATAGTATACCGCTTTGTATCCCATGCTGCAGGCATGATACCCAAGTGCCGAAGCAATATAGCTTTTGCCGATGCCTGTACTGCCTGTAATAAGTATACATTCAGCTTTATCGATAAAACTGCAATCCGCAAAGCGCATGATCTGGTTTTTATCAATGTTGCGGCCTATATTATAATGCAGGTCTTCCAAAGCTGCTTTATAGCGGAAGCGGGCATTCTTTATTTTTTGTTCAACGGTACGGTGTTGTCGCTCGTCCCATTCCGCATCCACCAGGTGGGCAATGATTTCATCGGGAGTGTAAGTTTCATTGGTTTGTATTTCCAGGTTGGTTTTAAAAGCCCGGTACATACCCAACAGTTTCATCTTTCGCATTTTGTCCAGTGTTGCTTCATTCATTGTTTTTAGTTTTAATTGGTTTTGAGTTTATTGATAATAATTTTCTCCACGGATATTGTCATGGAAGGGCATTTGAAGCTGGTCAGTTTCCTCCGGCGCGTCGCGTAGATCGAGTTCTCTTTCCAGTATCTTCTGTATG
>JAEZEY010000035.1 GCA_023432845.1 Pseudomonadota bacterium | reverse complement strand
TCCGGCCTGATCTCCTTCTTTGCGCCGCGACAGGCGGTGGGCGGGAGGCCAGTATGTCTGACAAACGCGCGACGCATCCGGTCTGGCCCACCGAACCCGGTGCTGACCGCCACCGTCACCAGAGACGTAGCTCCGGCCTCTATCGCCGCCCTTGCGGCTTCCACTCGCAGCCGCTCGACTGCCTTGGCTGGGGCCAAGCCCGTGGATTTCGTGAAAGCCCGTGTGAACTGCCGGACGCTGAGCGCCGCCTGATCGGCGAGTCGCTCGACCGGCAGCGGTTCGTCCAGCCGCGACCTCGCCCAAGCGAGGAGGGGCGCGAAGCGATTATCCGGCGTCACCATCTCCAGCAGTGCCGAATGCTGCGACTGCGAGCCTGGCCGGCGATGGTAGACCACCAGCCTTCGCGCGACCCTCCTGGCCAGTTCGTCGCCGAAGTCGCGTCCGACCATGGCCAGAGCAAGATCGATTCCGGCCGTGACCCCGGCCGACGTCCAGATCCCCTCATCTTCGACGAAGATGCTTTCGCCGTCGACGCGGATCTTCGGATGACGGCGCTGCAGCTCGGCTACGGCTGCCCAGTGGGTCGCGGCCCTCCGACCGTCGAGGAGTCCGGCGGCAGCCAGTACGAAGGCTCCGGAGCAGACGCTGGCGACGCGGCGCCCCTCAGCGGCGGCGAGCCTCACGACCGACATCACCGCCTCGTCGTTCAGCGCCTCCTTCAGCGTATCGGCCCCCGGCACCAGAAGAGTGTCGCCCGGCCCGATCTCCGCGAGCGGCGCCGTCTGCATGATGAGGCCTGACGAGCTTCGGACCGGGCCGCCCTTCGACGAAGCCAAGGTCATGGCGTAGGCGCCGCCGAAGTCTCCGGCGACCTCGAACACCGCCGCCGGTCCGGTGGCGTCGAGGATCTGGAAGCCCTCGTAGGCGAGGAGCGTGACCCTGTGCATAGGGTGTCCTGAAACGACGGATCTATGTCCTTCAGGCCATAAGCGACGCGGATTAGTCAAGCGCTCCGCCAACGGCCCGCAGGGGCCAGGGAGATCCTGATGATGACCCGACGTTCGATCATTGCCGCCGCCGCGGCGGTCGCAGCCACGGCCTCCGCTCCGGCTACCGCCTCCGACCGAGGCGACCCGCGCACGATGGCGGATGACCTAGGGGTCAGGCTGCTGGGCGACGAACAGATCGGCATGCTGCTGTATCCGGGTTTCACCGCGCTGGACTTCGTCGGCCCGCACCACTTTCTGGCCGGCCTGTTCGGCAGTCAGGTGCACCTGGTCACCAACCAGGCGGACCTGAGGCCGGTGACGAGCGACGCCGGCCTCGCGGTTCAGCCGACCACTACGCTCGAGGACTGTCCGGCTGAGCTGACTGTCCTGTTCGTGCCCGGCGGGACTGCCGGCACGATCGCCGCTGCCAGGGACCGGCCGACGGTGGAGTTCGTCCGCGACCGGGCGGCGCGTGCGAGGTACGTCACTAGCGTCTGCACGGGCTCGCTGGTGCTCGGAGCCGCAGGGGTTCTCCAAGGGCGGCGCGCCACCTCACATTGGTCGGTTGTTCCCCTACTAAGCCAGTTTGGCGCTGCACCTGAGCGCGCGCGGATCGTCCGCGACGGCAACCTCATCACCGGAGCCGGCGTCTCGGCCGGGCTCGATTTCGGCTCTGCGCTGGTCGCAGAGCTCCGGGGGCGGCCGATGGCCGAGGCGGCGGTCCTCATGGCGGAATACGATCCGGAGCCGCCGATCGCGGGCGGTTCGCTGCAAACCGCGCGCCGCGAGATCGCCGACCTTCTCACGAGCTCGCTGGAGCCCTTTGTGCGCGATGCGGCCACTCTCGGGGTCCTGTGATGGTTGCGATCGCGGCGGCTCCGCAAACACTGGATGCCGTCGCCATCCGCTGGTTCCAGTCTTCAGATCGCAAGATCTGCCAGCGGATCGCGGCGGCGGCGGCGATGAGCTCCTATGGCCGACTTATGCCCCAGCACAGCTTCGCGTTCACACCGGAGGCGCCGCTGGAGCCTGCCGAGGTGCGCCTAGTCGCCACGCTTGGCGACGAACCGGTCGGCTTTCTGGAGCTTGTCGGAACCCATGTCTCCAACCTGTTCGTCGATCCCGCCCATCAGGGTCGCGGGATCGGCTCGGCGCTGATGCGTGCGGCGGAAGAGACTGTACCGGGAGACATCACGCTCTCCGTCTTCACCACTAATCCGGCGGCCCGCCGCCTTTACGAGAGGCTCGGATTTCGTTTCGACGGCCTGTCGCGGACGACGTTCCACGGGCTCGCCGTTGACGTGTGGAAAATGCGCAAGCCTCGCCCTGTGCGGCACAGGGTGAGGAAGTTCGACTTGGCCATCCTCGACTTCGACGGCGTGCTGGCCGACAGCGCGCCGTGGATGCTGGCGAACATCGGAGGCCTCTGCCAGCGACACGGAGTGCGTCGGCCCGACGACGCCATGCTCGAGCGTCTGCGGGGCCTGTCGAACCGCCAGATCCTGAAGGAGCTGCGGGTTCCCTTCTGGAAGCTGCCGGCCATTGCACGCGACATGCGGGGCATGTTCCTCGCCGAGGCCGCAACGATCCCGCTGTTTCCGGGTGTTCAAGACTTCCTCGACGGCCTCCACGAGGCCGGCGTGCGGCTGGCCCTGGTGAGCTCCAACTCCGAGCCGGCCGTCCGCGAGATCCTCGGGGCGGACAGCACGGCCCGGATCAGCCGGTTTCGTTGCGGAGCCAGTCTGTTCGGCAAGGCGCCTCAGTTCACTCGCGTACAGCAGGAACTGGGCGTCGCCCCTGGCCGGGTCCTCTGCGTCGGCGACGAGACCCGCGACGTCGAGGCGGCGCGGAAGGCCGGCTTCACCAGCGCCGCCGTCACCTGGGGGTACGCGAGGCCCAAGGCGCTGCAGATCGCCGCTCCGGATCATCTAGTTGACGGCTTCGAGGCGTTGTCGGGACTCATCATCGCCTGAGGCTGGAACCGCCGAGCCTGAAGTGCCGCATCCACTTGAGAAAAGATCGACCCGGGCAGGAACAGGGATGTCGGAAACCATCACCCTTAGGAAAGCAAGCGCCGCCGATCACGCCAGGATCATGAGGATTTGGCGCGAAGCTTCACGTGTGGGTCATCCCTTCCTCTCTGAGGAGGATCTGGATGCGCAGGAGCACACGACCCGCCGGGAGCACCTGCCGCAGGCCGATATCACAGTCGCTGCTCGGAACGGAGCGATAGTCGGGTTCATAGCGACCTTGGGCGACAGCGTCGGCGGCCTCTTCGTTGCGCCAGATGCTCAGGGGCAAGGCATCGGTCGGCGGCTAGTCGAAACTGCCCAGGGCCGAAGCTCATCTCTGAAGCTGACGGTCTACGAGGCCAACCGTCAGGCCCGCGCTTTCTACGCCCGGCTCGGCTTCCGCCCCGTCGGTAGGAGCGAGCGGGACGTCGAGGGCCGTCCGCTTCCTGTGCTCATTCTTGGGTGGGAAATCGGAGGATGTCCGTCCACCCGCCGCGTGTGAAGAGACGATGTGGCGGCCGCCAACCGGGTGCCGACCTTCGACGAGATGGTCTTATGGACCTGACTGAGGTCTCTATGGGAATGTCGCGTTTCCGGAGAGCAGGGACTGACCGCTCATGGCGCT
>JAEZEY010000272.1 GCA_023432845.1 Pseudomonadota bacterium | reverse complement strand
CGTCGAACATGTGGATTTTGTCGTAGCGCGCAACGATCTCGCCCTGCGGATCGATCAGGAAGCTGCGATTGGCGGCGCGGTCCGGCAACAGCTTGATCGCCAGTGAGCCGACATGAACATGAATTCCGTGTTTCTTCGCCAGTTCGCGGAAAGCGACGAGCGACGGATCGTTCTCTTCCTCGCGGATATTCTGGAACAGCCGCTCGCGATTGACGTCCATCACATTCGTCATCTCGGGCGTCTGCACGTAATCGGCGCCGGCCGCCTTGGCCTCGGCGATCAGACGAGATGCGGTGTCGATGTTGGCGGCGGGCGTCACGCCGGTGCGCATCTGGATGAGGCCGGCTTTGAAGGTCGACTGAAAGGATGTCATGCCGCGCTTCCTTCACCGGCGAGCAGGGCGTCGAGCTTGCCGGCGCGCTCCATGGCGTGCAGGTCGTCGCTGCCGCCGACATGGGTCTTGCCGATGAAGATCTGGGGCACGGTCATCCGTCCGTTGGCACGCTCGATCATGGCTTGGCGCACGTCGCTCGCCGAGGCGTCGATCTCGTTATAGGCGACGCCTTTGCGCTTCAACAGCGCCTTGGCCATGTGGCAGTAGGGGCACCAGCGGGTGGTGTAAATGTCGACAACTTGCATGAGGTCGCGTCCGGGTTCCGGTCTTATATGGGGCCGCGCCCGGCGGCGACAACCCGTGCGAAAACAAGCACATCCACCTGCCTCGCGCCGGCCTTGAGCAGCGCCCGGGCGCAGGTATCGACGGTCGCCCCGGAGGTAAGGACGTCGTCGATGAGGATAACGCGCCGACCTTGAATGGTTGCTTTCCGGTCGGCCGGCACCCGGAAGGCGCCCTGGACGTTGTCGGCGCGCTGGGTTTTCGACAGACCGATCTGCTGCGGTGTCGCCCGCACGCGGCGCAGAGTGTCGAACAGGACCGGGACGCCGGATGTCGCCGAAATGGCCTTCGACAGCGCCGCCGCCTGGTTGAAGCGCCGCGACCACAGCCGGCGCCAGTGCAGCGGCACAGGTACGAGCGCGTCGGCTCCGGGCAGCAGTTCGTGGCCGGCCCGGGCCATCCAGCGGCCCATCATCGGCGCCAGATCCATGCGGTCACCGAACTTGAAGGCCAGCACCAGCGACCGCGCGACCTCGTCATAACGAACGGCGGCGCGGGCACGGTCATAGGCCGGCGGATTGGCCATTGCCTCCATGGACAAAAGGCCGGGTCCGGGATCGTAGACGAAGGGAATACCGAGACGGGCGCAATAAGGCTTCTCGATCGGGGACAGTTTCGACCAGCACTGGGCACATAGCCCGGCGCCGTCGCCCAGCGGTTCACGGCAGGAGGGGCATAATTGCGGCAGCGCCGCGTCGAGCGCGAAGTGGAACAGGCTGCGGAAGCTGCTATTGAGCCGGGTGACCAGGCCCGGCGGCCGCTGTTCCTCGCTTGCCTCGACAAGCTCGTTCATGCTGCAAGCCCTGTTATGCAATAAGGCTAGCAGATGACCGCAAACCCGACCATCTTCGACCGTGAACTCCTGCGCGCCCGGCAGCGGCGCGCCGGAGCGCTTGGGCCGGCGACGTTTCTGCTCGACAGGGTCGCGGAGGAAATGACCGAGCGGCTGACGGCCGTGCTGCGCACATTCGACCGCGCCGTCGATCTCGATACGCCGAGCGACCAACTGCGCGCCGCGCTGATCGCGAGCGGCAAGGTCCCTTCGCTGAAGCAGGCGTCGATCGTCAGCGAGGCCGGGCTGGAGGTCATGGTCGACGAACGGTCGCAGCCTTTCATCGATGGGTCGCTCGATCTCGTCGTCTCCGGCCTGGCGCTGCAATTCGTTAACGACCTGCCCGGCCTGCTCATTCAAGTGCGGCGCGCGCTCAAGCCGGATGGTCTGTTGCTCGCCGCGATGATCGGCGGCGACAGTCTCTCCGAACTGCGCGAGGCTTTCGCCCAGGCCGAAAGCGAAGTGGAAGGCGGGCTGTCGCCGCGCGTTCTGCCCTTCGGCGACATCCGCGAACTCGGTTCGCTCATGCAGCGCGCCGGCTTTGCGCTGCCGGTGGTCGATTCCGATCGTGTCACCGTGCGCTACGGATCACCTATCGAGTTGATGCGCGATCTGCGCGCCATGGGTGCGACCAATCTTCTGTTCGAACGCCGGCGCACACCGCTCAAGCGCGCGACCTTGCGGCGGATGATCGAAGTTTATGCTGAGCGTTTTGCCGACAGCGATGGCCGCATACGCGCGACCTTCGAGATCGTGTGGCTGTCGGGCTGGGCGCCGCACGAGGGTCAGCAGAAGCCGCTCAAGCCCGGTTCGGCGACGCGGCGTCTGGCGGATGCTTTGGGAGCGAAGGAGATTGCGACGGGACAGAAGCCCGGCGAAGAATGATCGCCTAGCCGAGCGGTCAGTCGAAGATGTTGCCGACCTTCTCCCAGGCGCCGTTCACCGACGTGCCGAGGCCGGTCACCGCCGCGGCGATGGCGCTGGCGATGCCGGCGGCAATGATCGCGTATTCGACTGCTGTGGCGCCGCTGTCGTTGCGGATGAAAGCGAGCAGTGTTCGGCGCTCTTCTGGCATACGCATCGCACTTTCCCCGTAGCCGATTCTGGGCCTTGGCCGCTTGCTAGAGCAGTGCCATCAAATGTGCGATGAGGGGCACATCGGCAGGCGGCATCTCGTAGTCGCGCAGTTTGTTCGGCCGCACCCAGGTGAGATTCTGCCCCTCGAGTGCAGTGACCGTCCCCTCCCAGCGCCGGCAAACGTAGAGCGGCATCAGCAGGTGAAAGTCCGGATAGGCGTGGCTCGCGAAAGTCAGCGGCGCGAGACAGTCTTCCTTGACCGATATTCCCAGCTCTTCCTTGAGTTCGCGGATCAGGCTTACTTCGGGCCGCTCGCCGCTCTCGACCTTGCCGCCGGGAAACTCCCACAGGCCCGCCATCGGCTTGCCTTGCGGCCTCTGTGCGAGCAGCACGCGGCCGTCGGCATCGATAAGGGCGCAGGCGGCGACAAGAACGATTTTGACGCTCAAAGCCAATTTATCCACGACGCTAGAGAAATCGGGTTAAGGTCCGATCAACGAAGATGGCGGTATTCCGTACCACCCTGGTATGATTACCGCGCGGTTAAGAGCGGTAATCGCCGTTGATCGCCACGTATTCCTTGGTCAGGTCGCAGGTTAGGACACGGTCGCGACCCTTGCCCATGCCGAGCGCGACCTTGAGGAAGATTTCCGGCTTCTTCATCTCGGCGGACACCTTCGCTTCGTCATAGGACGGATCGCGCGCGCCCTTGTGCGCGACGCGCACGCCGGCAAACCAGATCGACAGCTTGTCGCGGTCGGCCGGTTCGCCGGCCTTGCCGACGGCCATGACAACGCGGCCCCAGTTGGCGTCCTCGCCGGCGATGGCGGTCTTGACCAGCGGCGAATTGGCGATCGACATCGCAATCTTGCGGGCCGACTTGTCGGACACTGCGCCCTCGACAACGATCTCGACCAGCTTGCGCGCGCCTTCGCCGTCGCGCGCCACCTGTTCGGCGAGATCGGCAAGTACGGTGTGCAGCGCCTTTTTGTAGGCCTTCAGCTTCGGGTCGGCGGCGCGCGAAATCTTCGGGCAGTCTTTCGCCTGGCCGGTCGCGAACATCATCAGTGTATCCGACGTCGAGGTGTCACCGTCGATGGTGACGGCGTTGAAAGTCGAGCCGACGCCTTCCTTGAGCAGGCCCTGCAGCGCGGGCGCGGAAATCGCGGCATCGGTGAAGACGAAAGACAGCATCGTCGCCATGTCCGGCGCTATCATGCCGGCGCCCTTGGCGATGCCGCAGATGGTGACCTTGGCTGTACCGATCTTCGCGGTGGCTGTGGCGACTTTCGGAAACGTGTCGGTGGTCATGATGGCTTTGGCGGCCTCGTGATAGAACGCGCCGCTGACGCTGTTGGCGAGGCTCTGCATCACCGGCGCGAACTTGTTGGCGTCGAGCGGCTCGCCGATCACGCCGGTCGAGGCAAGGAAGATTTCATTCGTTTTGCAGCCGATGGTCTTGGCGACGATGGCGGCCGTCAGCTTGGTCGCGGCCCGGCCGGTCTTGCCGGTGAAGGCATTGGCGTTGCCGGAGTTGACCACCAGCGCGCGGGCTTTGCCCGATTTCAGGTTGGCGCGGCACCACTCGACCGGTGCGGAGGGGCACTTCGAAGTCGTGAACACGCCGGCCACGGTGGTGCCGGGGTCGAACAGCGCCAGCAGCACGTCGGTGCGGCCCTTGTATCGGATGCCGGCCTCGGCGGTCGCCATGCGCACGCCGGCGATCGCCGGCATGTCGGGAACGTCGGTCGGGGCGAGGGGGGAAACGGTGGTGGACATGGGGTTACCTGGCGGTGGCCTAGCTACGATCTTTGCGTACCTAAGGGGGATGCCCGGCACAAGTACGAACAAAAAATGCCCGGCTGTCGCCGGGCATTCGTGCCGTGTCGGTTTTGCGACAGTGGTTTATTTTTTCTCCGCCGGCGCCGCCGGTGCATCCGCCTTCGGCTCCTCGACCTTGTAGTTCTTCTCGATCTTGGCGTCGGCGCGCAGCTTGGTGACGAACTCGGCCTGCGCCTTGCGGGCGACGAACTGCTCGACCTGCGGCTTGACGTCCTCGAAGGTCGGCTTCGGCTTGGTGCGCTTGTCCTCGACCTTGATGACATGCCAGCCGAACGAGGTCTTCACCGGTTCGGAAATCTTGCCCTTGTCGAGCGCGAAGGCGACGTTGGCGAACTCCGGCACCATCTGGTCCTTGGTGAAATAGCCGAGATCGCCGCCATTGGCCTTGCCCGACGGATCTTCGGTGACTTCGCCGGCGACCTTGGCGAAATCCTCGCCCTTGTTGAGGCGCGCGATCACCGCCTTGATCTTGTCCTCGGCGGCCTTGCTGGCCTTGTCGTCGCCGGCCGCGGCACGGATCAGGATGTGCGCCGCCTTGACCTCTTCCTCGGCCGGGATCTTGGTCACGGCATCGTCATAGACCGCGCGCATGGCAGCCTCGGTCGAAGCGTCCTTGGCGACCTGGTCCAGCAGCGCTTCCATCAGCAGCTTCTGACGGGCGAATTCCAGCTTGCGCTTGAAGGCCGCGTCGTCGGCGAGTTTCTTGTCCTCGGCGGCCTTGGTGATCAGGATCGCATCGGCCATGAACTGGACCAGGTAGTCCTTCTTGGCGCTGTCGGACATTGGCGGCAGCTGGCCGGCTTCCTCTTCGGCGACGGCCAGATCGCTTTCGGTGATCGGGGTGCCGTTCACGGTTGCTACCACGCCATCCTTGCCCGAATTCTTGGCATCCTGGGCGGCCAGCGGCGCGGTAGCGGCGAGCGTCAGGACCAGCGCGCCGGCGAACAGGCGGGCCAGGCGCGGCACGGTCGGGGCGAAGGCCGGCGCACCGGCGAGGGTCGGGAGGGTCATCTCGCGTGTCCTTGGAAAAGAGGCCGCCCTCGAAGGGCGAACGGCGTCCTTGTCACCCAACAACCATGGCTTTGCAATGGCGTGGCGGGGTACCGGAACCTAAACTTGTCGTCATGATTGTCGGCCCGGACGGCCTGTGGTTAAGCCCATGTTCCGCCGCCAATTGACATTGATTCCACCCCCTCCTATCTCTCCCGGGATCTTGGCGGTGGCGTCCAAACCCCGATTTTGACGTCGTTTTTGCCCGAAAATGAGCTGCTTTCCGGCGTGCCGGACGTGACATCCGGTCCCACCGATCCCAAATACCGGTCGTTGTGGTGTGCTAAAAGCGCCCCGACCAGCAATCAGGAGCTCCACCGATGTTAGGCGCCGTTGCCCGCAAGCTGTTCGGCTCAGCCAATGAAAGGCGGGTCCGCAGCTATCAGCCGCGGGTCAAGGCCATCAACGCGCTGGAGCCGGAAGTGGCCGCGCTGTCGGATGAAGCGCTGAAGGCGCGTACCGCCGAGTTCAAGAAACAGCTCGCCGACGGCAAGTCGCTTGACGACATCCTGGTGCCGGCCTTCGCCACCGTGCGCGAGGCGGCCAAGCGCGTGCTCGGTCAGCGCCATTTCGACGTCCAGCTCGTCGGCGGCATGATCCTGCACGAAGGCCGGATCGCCGAAATGAAGACCGGCGAAGGCAAGACCCTCGTGTCGACCTTGCCTGTCTACCTGAATGCGCTGACTGGCCGCGGCGTCCATGTCGTTACCGTGAACGACTATCTCGCCAAGCGCGACGCCGAATGGATGGGCAAGATCTACGGCTTCCTCGGCCTGACCACCGGCATCATCATCCACGGCCTCGACGACGCGCAGCGCAAGAGCGCCTATGATAGCGACATCACCTACGCGACCAACAACGAGCTCGGCTTCGACTATCTGCGCGACAACATGAAGTATCGCCCGGAAGACATGGTGCAGCGTGCCCATGTTTACGCGGTGGTCGACGAAGTCGACTCCATTCTCGTCGACGAGGCGCGCACGCCGCTCATCATCTCGGGCCCGCTCGACGACCGTTCCGAATTCTACAACACCATCGACAGCTACATTCCGGCGCTCGACAAGCCCGACTATGAAGTCGACGAGAAGCAGCGCACCGTGACGCTGACCGAAGCCGGCATGGAGAAGCTCGAGCAGCGCCTGCGCACCGCCGGCGAACTCAAGGGCGACTCGCTCTACGACGTCGAGAACGTTTCCGTCGTCCATCACATCAATCAGGCCCTGCGCGCCCATAAGCTGTTCCAGCGCGACAAGGACTACATCGTGCGCAATGGCGAAGTCGTCATCATCGACGAGTTCACTGGCCGCATGATGCCGGGCCGGCGCTATTCCGAAGGCCTGCATCAGGCGCTCGAGGCCAAGGAGCATGTGGCGATCCAGCCGGAGAACCAGACGCTCGCCTCGATCACCTTCCAGAACTACTTCCGCATGTACGACAAGCTGTCCGGCATGACCGGCACGGCGCTCACCGAAGCCGACGAATTCATGGACATCTATGGCCTCGAAGTCCTCGAAGTGCCGACCAACAAGCCGCTGGCGCGTATCGACGATCACGACGAGGTCTATCGTTCTCAGGCCGAAAAGTATCGCGCCATCATCACCCTGATCGAGGACTGCAAGATGCGCGGCCAGCCGGTCCTGGTCGGCACCACGTCGATCGAGAAGTCCGAACAGCTCGCCGACCTGCTGCGTGAGGCCGGCTGGGAGGCGCACGATTTCTCCGATCCGAACGCCTTCGCGGCGCTTTATACGGGCGACGAAGGCGCGACGAAGAAGAAGGTCTTCGCCATTCTGAACGCGCGTTATCACGAGCAGGAAGCCTTCATCGTCAGCCAGGCCGGCGTGCCGGGGGCGGTCACCATCGCCACCAACATGGCCGGCCGTGGCACCGACATTCAGCTCGGCGGCAATGCCGACATGCGCATCCGCCAGGAAATCACCGACCTCGAAGGCGACGAGCGCGATCAGAGCGAGCGCGCCGCGGCGATCCGTGAGCAGGTGAACAAGCTCAAGGAAAAGGCGCTGGCGGCCGGCGGCCTTTACGTGCTCGGCACCGAGCGCCACGAAAGTCGCCGCATCGACAACCAGCTGCGCGGCCGTTCCGGCCGTCAGGGCGACCCGGGCCACTCCAAGTTCTTCCTGTCGCTCGAAGACGATCTGATGCGCATCTTCGGCTCTGACCGGCTCGAGGGCATGCTGACCAAGCTCGGCCTCAAGGAGAACGAGGCCATCGTTCATCCTTGGATCAACAAGGCGCTGGAGAAGGCGCAGCAGAAGGTCGAAGCGCGCAACTTCGATATCCGCAAGAACCTGCTCAAATACGACGACGTGATGAACGATCAGCGCAAGGTGATCTTCGAGCAGCGCCTCGATCTCATGCGCGACGATCACGTCGAGGATACGGTCGCCGACATGCGCCACCAGATCATCGACGATCTGGTCAGCAAGCACATTCCGGAGAACGCCTATCCCGAACAGTGGGATGTCGACGGTCTGCACGACGCCGTCGGTCACGTCCTGACGCTCGACCTGCCGGTCAAGGACTGGGCCAAGGAAGAAGGCATCGCCGACGAAGAGGTGAAGGAGCGCATCAAGCGCGCCGCCGACGAGTGGATGGCGGCCAAGGTCGCCAAGTGGGGGCCCGACGTGATGCGTTACGTCGAGAAGTCGATCCTGCTGCAGTCGCTTGATCACCTGTGGCGCGAGCATCTCGTGATGCTCGAGCATTTGCGTCAGGTCGTCGGCCTGCGCGGCTATGCGCAGCGCGATCCGCTCAACGAATACAAGGCCGAAGCCTTCGCGCTGTTTGAGGGCATGGTGGCCGGCTTGCGTGAAGCAGTGACGGCGCAATTGATGCGCGTCGAAATCATGCCGCAGCCGGCTGAGGAAACCCCGCTGCCCTATATGGAAGCGCACCACGTCGATGCGACGACCGGCGAGGACGAACTAGGGCCGCGGGCTTTGTCGGCCACCGCGACGCTCGCTTCCGGAGACACCGCCGTTGCGGAAGCCGTGGCGCGGGATCCGAACAATCCGGCCACATGGGGCAAGGTCGGCCGCAACGAGCTGTGCCCGTGCGGCTCCGGCAAGAAGTACAAGCACTGCCACGGTCAGTACGTTTGAGGGTAACATAGGCGCTCACGCATACGCCGTTCGGAACAAGCTTCGGCGTTGGGCCGGTCAGGCCGCGATCCGGTCCGGTTGACGTTTGTCCATCTTTGGCGCGGCCACGGCCTGGGCTCCCGGCACGCCGCGTTGCGGTCCGCCGATCTTGAAGATGGCCAGCGCCTGCATCAGCTTGCGGCCCTGTTCTTCGAGGCCGTTGGTCGCGGACGCGGCCACTTCGACCAGCGACGCGTTGC
>JAEZEY010000194.1 GCA_023432845.1 Pseudomonadota bacterium | reverse complement strand
TCGGTGAACAGCGCGCACACTGCGAGGAATGCGGCGCTGATGAAGGTGTTGACGATCAGGATGTTGCGGAAGCCGAAGCGTCGCAGCATGCCGGCGGTTGCCACCTTCATGCCCATGGCGCCGGCGGCGGCGGCGAAGGTGATGAGACCGGAGTGAAACGGCGACAGGCCGAAGCCGAGCTGCAGCATCAACGGCAACAGGAATGGCATGGCGCCGATGCCGATGCGGAAGATGAAGCCGCCGACCACGCTGGCGCGGAAGGTCGTCAGCCGGAACAAGGTGAGATCGAGTGCCGGGACCGGTGTGCGCCTCGCGTGGACGAGGTAGGCGGCGATGAAGATGGCGCCGCCGATGACCAGACCGACGACGATGCTCCAGGGCAGGAAGTTGAGGCCCGCCACCGACAGGCCGAAGGCGAGCCCGGCGATGCCGAGGCCGGCATAGATCATGCCGACCACGTCGAAGCGCTCGTGTTTCTCGGCGCGGATGTCCTCGATGTAGCGGCTGGCGAAGATGATGCCAGCAATGCCGATCGGGATGTTGATGAGGAAGATCCAGTGCCAGCTGAAATAGGTGGTGATGAAGCCGCCGACGGGCGGTCCGATTACCGGGCCGATCAGCGCCGGCGTGGTGACCCAGGCCATGGCGCTGACCAGTTCGCGCTTGGAGATGGTGCGCACCAGCACGATGCGGCCGACCGGCGTCATCATGGCGCCGCCCATGCCCTGTACGATGCGGGCAATGACGAAATCGGTCAGTGAGGAGGACAGCGCGCAGCCGATCGAGCCGAGCATGAACACGGCGATGGCGGCGCGGAAGATGGTGGAGGCGCCGAAGCGGTCGGCGGTCCAGCCGGAGGCGGGGATGAAGACCGCCAGCGACAGCAAGTAGGAAGTGACGGCGAGTTTGAGCGCCAGCGGGTTGGTGCCGATATCGGCCGCGATCGCCGGCAGCGAGGTGGCGATCACCGTGGAGTCCATGTTCTCCATGAACAGGGCGACCGCGATGATCAGCGGGACGATGCGGTCTCGGCGCATGGATGTTTCCGGCGGGAAAGCGCGGCCGCGCGGCCCCTTGTGAGCCGTTTCAACCGCAAAGCGGAGGCGAAGGAAAGTCGCAAAACCGTGACCGAATGGCGGCTGTGGGCTTTCATGGCGGCATTGCGGGATTGGGCTAGGAATCGCGCCAACACCGTGCTACGGACCCACGCCAACCCAAAAGCGGGCTTTTGACGGACGGTGGGGATGCTTCCCCGCGGGGGCTGACCTATATCCAGTCCTCCGGTTTCGCTCATCAGTGCCGGGCCCGGCCGCTTTTGATAACGCGCCCTTTTCGGGCAGGACGGAGTTGGCGAATGGCCGCGAACAAGCTTATCGAAGCGCTCACTTTCGATGACGTGCTGATCAGGCCCGGCCTGTCCACGGTCATGCCCTCCGACGTCGATATCCGCAGCCGCGTCACGGCTTCGATCCCGCTCAATCTGCCGCTGATCGCCTCGGCCATGGATACGGTCACAGAGTCGGCGATGGCCATTGCCATGGCGCAGGCCGGCGGCATGGGCGTCATCCACCGCAATCTCGAGCCCGAGCAGCAGGCGGCCGAAGTCCGCCAGGTCAAGAAATTCGAAAGCGGCATGGTGGTGAACCCGCTCACCATCGGGCCGGACGCCACGCTGCAGCAGGCGCTCGATCTGATGAAAGCCAATCGCATCTCCGGCATTCCGGTGGTCGAAGGCGGCGGTAATGGCCGCATCGGCAAGCTGGTCGGCATTCTCACCAACCGCGACGTGCGTTTCGCCACCGATCCGCTGCAGGCGGTGTCTGAACTGATGACCAAGGAAGGCCTGGTCACGGTGAAGGATGGCGTCAGCCAGGCCGACGCCAAGAAGCTGCTGCACAAGCACCGCATCGAGAAGCTGCTGGTGGTCGACGAGCAGTATCGCTGCGTCGGCCTCATCACCGTGAAGGACATCGAGAAGGCCGTCGCCAATCCGAATGCCTGCAAGGACGAGCAGGGCCGCCTTCGCGTTGCCGCTGCCACCACGGTGGGCGACAAGGGCTTTGCCCGCACCGAGGCGCTGATCGCCGCCGGCGTCGACCTCGTCGTCGTCGATACCGCGCACGGCCATTCGCAGCACGTGCTCGACGCCGTTGGCCGCATCAAGCGGTTGTCCAATAAGGTTCAGGTCGTGGCCGGCAACATCGCCACGACCGAAGGCGCGCAGGCGCTGATCGACTCGGGTGCCGACGCCATCAAGGTCGGCATCGGTCCGGGCTCGATCTGCACCACCCGCATCGTCGCGGGAGTCGGCGTGCCGCAGCTCACCGCCATCATGGAAGCGGTGGAAGCGGCGAAGAAACAGAACATTCCCGTGATCGCCGACGGCGGCATCAAGTATTCCGGCGACTTCGCCAAGGCGCTGTCGGCCGGCGCCGACGTCGCCATGGTCGGCTCGCTGCTCGCGGGCACCGACGAGACGCCGGGCGAGGTGTTCCTCTATCAGGGCCGTTCCTACAAGAGTTATCGCGGCATGGGCTCGGTCTCGGCGATGGCGCGCGGCTCGGCCGATCGCTATTTCCAGCAGGACATCAGCGACACCATGAAGCTGGTGCCGGAAGGCATCGAAGGGCAGGTCGGTTACAAGGGCCCGGTGTCGGGTGTGCTGCATCAACTTGCCGGCGGCCTGCGCGCTGCGATGGGCTATGTCGGCGCGAAGAATCTCGACGAACTGCACGACAAGGCGCGCTTCGTGCGCATTACCGGCTCGGGCCTGCGCGAAAGCCACGTCCACGACGTGACCATCACGCGCCAAAGCCCAAATTATCCGAGCCAGGTGTAAGCGCCGCCGCGCCAAGTCCTTCGTCACGCCGGGGAACACGTCATGTCTGTCGCCACGATCTTGCTCCCTCTGTTCGTTCAGGTGGCGTTGACTTTTGTCGTCCTGTTCATGACGGCGCGTTCTCGCATCGCGGCCTACAAGGCCCGGCAGGTGAATGTTGCCGAGGTGGCGGTCAATCCGACCGCCTGGCCAGTTCACGTCCAGCAAATCTCCAACTGCTACAACAACCAGTTCCAGTTGCCGGTTCTGTTCTACGTGCTGACGATCCTCGCCATGGCCACGCGGCATGCCGACGTGATCTTCGTGGTGCTGGCCTGGCTGTTCGTCATCTCGCGCATCGTGCATGCCTATATCCACTGCACGTCGAACCATATGCGCCACCGCTTCAACGCCTTCGCCGTCGGGTTCTTCATTCTGCTGGCGATGTGGGTGATCTTCGTCGTTGAAATCCTGCTGGGCCTGCCATGACGCCAGCCGCGCGGCTTCAAGCCGCCATCGAAGTCATCACAGCCATTATCGACGAGCGCCGTCCGGCGCCCGACGCGCTGAAAAGCTGGGGCCAGGCGCATCGCTTTGCCGGTTCGGGCGACCGCGCCGCGATCGGCGGCCTCGTTTACGACGCGCTGCGCCGCAAGGCGTCGAGTGCGTATTTGATGGGCGCGGACACGCCGCGCGCGATTGTGCTCGGCATGCTCAAGCGTGAGCGCGGGCTCGACACCGACGCCATCGCAAAGCTCGCGAGCGGCGCGCAATACGCGCCAGCGGCGCTGAGCGACGACGAGCGCAAGCGCCTCGAAGCGAGCGGCCTTGGCGATGCGCCGGCGCATGTCGTCGGCGATTATCCCGAATGGCTCGACGATGCCTTCGCGCAGAGCTTCGGCGATCAGCGCGCGGAAGAGGGCGCGGCTCTGGCCTCGCGCGCGCCGCTCGACCTGCGCGTCAACACGCTGAAGGCCGATCGCGACAAGGCGGCGGCGATGCTCGCCGATCTCAAGCCCGAGCCGACGCCGTGGTCGCCCTGGGGCTTGCGCATCGCGCTGGCGGCCGACGCCAAGGCGCCGCCCATCCATGCCGAACCGGCTTTCATGAAGGGGCTGGTCGAGGTGCAGGACGAAGGCTCGCAACTCGCGGCGCTGTTTTCCGGGGCCAAGCCCGGCGAGCAGGTGCTCGATCTGTGCGCCGGCGCCGGCGGCAAGACCCTGGCACTGGCGGCGATGATGGGCAACAAGGGCCAGCTCTTCGCCAC
>JAEZEY010000167.1 GCA_023432845.1 Pseudomonadota bacterium | reverse complement strand
CGGGGCCCGCCGCGACCGCGCGCCGGACCACCGCGTTACAAGGTTGATACTTTGATACCGCCGAAGACACCGACACCCGGCGCGTTCCAGCCGACCGGCACTTCATAGCGCTTGTCGAACAGGTTATCGACGCGGCCGAATACCGTGACCTTGTCGTTAACCGCGTAGCTCGCGGCGATGTTGACGACGGTATAGCCCTGAAAATCGCGCGGCGTGAACCAGAGGCCCTGCCGGTCGAAATCCATCCACGGGCCGACATAGACCACGCTCGCCGACAGGCCGAGCGCATCGCTGGCCTGATAGGACGCGGTGAAATTGGCCTTGTGCTTCGGCCGCCGCAGCAACTCCGTGTTGGCGATCTCGTCGGTTGCGTCGGTGCGCGTGTAGTCGGCGTGGAAGCGCAACCGGTCCGTCGCCTTGAGATCAACAAAGGCCTCATAGCCTTCGGTCTTGGCCTTGCCGACATTGACGTAGGTGTTGACTGGCGTGGTCTGGCTGTTGATCAGATCCTTGATGTCGTTCCGGAAGTAAGTGACGCCGAAGCGCAGCCGGTCGCCGAACAGCGGCTGCTCGAAACCGACTTCCCAGCCCTTGCTGGTTTCCGGCCGCAGATTGGGGTTGCCGACATAGTTGAAATCGCCGACGCCGTAGAGCTCGTACAAGGTCGGCGACTTGAACGCCGTGCCGTAGCTGCCCTTCAGCCTGGTCTCGCTGCCGGGCACGATGAAAGCCGGGGCAACACGCCAGGTCGTGTGGCTGCCGAAGTTGTCATCGTCATCAATGCGCATGTTGCCGACGATGAAGAACCGCCCGGCGAATTGCGACTGCATTTCGACATGGCCGGCGGTGTTGCCGTTCCTGGCCGAATAGGAAATCGGCGCGCCACCGAACATCGCGTAAGCCTGGCTGTCGGCGCGCTCGATTGAACGCTCCGCGCCAAGCACCAAAGTGTGGCCCTTCGCAACCGCGACTTCGCCGCGCCAGTTCACCGCCGTGCGGGTGCCGTTATTGGTCGTTGCCGGATTGGCGTTGGGATCCTTGTTGCTGCGGCGGTTGTCGGCGATGTTGACGCCGACTGTGTTGATGAAGCGGCCGTCTAGCGCGGCATAGACCGCCTCGGCACGGCCGAAAAAGGATTTGCTGACGTAGTCGGAGCGCGTCGCATAGGGCGTGAACGGAAATGTGGTGGGATCGTCGTTGGTATATTTGAGCCGGCCGTCGACATAGCGGCCGATCAAGTTGACGCGGAGGTCGTCCGTCACCTGAGCGCCAAGCCGGGTCGAATAGGTCATGTTGTCGTAGGAATTCGGATTGGCCGCCTGCCCCGCCGGCAGCACGTAGGCCGGCGTGACGTCGACATTCGTCGAACGCAGATGCGCGACGCTGAAGGCATAGTCGAAGCGATCCCTGGCGCCGCTGAGCGCCGCCGACTGGTTGAAGGTGCCGAGCGCGCCGCCCTCGAGCGTGGCCCTGGCTTTCGCCGGCCCCTCGCCCTTCCTGGTGGTGATCGAGATCACGCCGCCGATGGAATTGGCGCCGTAAAGGCCGCCCTGCGGCCCACGCAGCACTTCGACGCGTTCGATATCGCCGGTGGCGATATGGGCGAGGTCGATGGCGCCGTTCGGCGTGCTCGGATCGCCGACATCGATGCCGTCGAGCAGCACCTTGATGTGGTTGGAATTGGTGCCGCGCATAAAGATCGCGGTCTGGCCGCCGGGGCCGCCGGTCTGCACCACGTTGAGGCCGGGCACGTTGCTGAGCACATCCGGCAGCGTGCGGCGCTGGCTGCGGGCGATGTCGGCGGCGGTGATCACCGTCACCGAACTGGCGATCTGGTCGAGCGGCGTGGCGATGCCGGTGGCGCTGACCGACACTTGCGGCAGCACGACCGTCTCGGACTGAGACTGAGCTCGTGCAGGACTTTGCGCCGCCTGCACCGCGGCAATGACCGCCACCGCACTCGCGGCAGCCAGACGAAAACGAACCCCCATGACGCACATTCCTTCGATGGCGCCCGTCGATGACGGGCGCGCCGGTGAAACCAAACCGGTGCGAGGAACATGCGAACGCAACGCGGACGACTAACGCCTCGAGACGCTCGCCTGCCGATGTTCGTGGGAAAAAAGTATTCCAACGGACCATCGCACCGGCATTGACGTCACCGCTGCGAAAGCGCCGCTCCGTATGGACCGCCCGTCCACCGGTTGGGTGACTGCGCTGGCAGGTCTCCTGGCTCGCGGGTCATCGCCCGTTGCGTCCGGCCTTCCCAGGGTCTCGCAGGAGACAAAGTCTCCAGGGAGAATTCCCAGTGGCCGTTCGGACGCGGGCTCGCCGCTCACAGTTGCGGGGGCAGCCACGGAATACGCAAAATCGCAAAGCGATGGAGATCGCTCCGCGAGGCTGCGGCTAACCGTGTTCCCTCTTTCGTCCCCGGAGCGACCCGGGGAACCAGCACAATCGAATGATCCAATGGAACGGCGACGCGAGTCAAGCGTCCGACCTCACAGCAATATTTCGTGGGTCAGGGACTAAAACGTCATCACGGAATGTTTTTCCCGTCAGGCACGCAACTGCCGTAACCTGACGCCGTGCCTGTTCAACCAATGAGGTCCCATACCATGATCCTCTCCCGTGTTTACAGGATCCTCCCCGT
>JAEZEY010000116.1 GCA_023432845.1 Pseudomonadota bacterium | reverse complement strand
GTTCTCGCGCAGGCCCGAGAACATCTCGCGCGGCAGCGTGCGCTGCTCGGGACCGGCGACCAGCAGCACGACGACGACCTCGTCGAAACTCGTCGCAAAGGCGAACAGCGCGCCGGAAGCAACCCCGGGCGCGATCAGCGGCAGGATGACCTTGAAGAAGGTCGTCACCGGCGCGGCGCCGAGGCTGGCGGCGGCGCGGGCGAGGTTGTCGTCGAAGCCCTTCAGCGTCGCCGCCACGGTGATGACGACGAAAGGTGTGCCGAGCGCGGTGTGGGCGAGGATCAGCCCGGTGTAGCTGGCGGTCAGCCCGAGCGGCGCGAAGAAGAAGTAGAAGCCGACGGCGACGATGACCACAGGCACGATCATCGGCGACAAGAGGACCGCCATGACGAGGCCCTTGCCGCGGAAATCGGCGCGGGTCAGGCCGAGCGCGGCGACGGTGCCGAGCCCGGTGGCGAGCACGGCGCTCGATATGCCGATGATGAAGCTGTTGCGCAGCGCCCGCATCCACTGCTCGCTGGCGAGGAAGGTGTGGTACCAGCGCAGCGACAGGCCTTCGAGCGGGTAGGTGAGGAAGGTGCCGGAATTGAACGACAGCGGCACGATGGCGAGGATCGGCGCCATCAGGAAGAACAGCACCAGACCGCTGGTGACATAGAGCACGGCGCGCCAAATGCGCTCTTCGCGGGTGAGATGCCGAGCGGCTGCCATCTTCGCCCCCTCTCAGCCGAGCTTGACGTTGGTGATGCCGACCAGTCGGTCGTACACCCAGTACAGCAACAGCGTGGCGACCAGCAGCACGGCGCCGAGCGCCGAGGCCATGCCCCAGTTGACCGAGTCCGACGTATAGAAGGCGATGAAGTAGCTGATCATCTGATCGGCGGCGCCGCCGACCAGCGCCGGCGTGATGTAGTAGCCGAGCGCCAGGATGAAGACGAGCAACGCGCCGGCGCCGATGCCGGGCAGCGTCATCGGCAGATAGACGCGGATGAAGGCTTCGGTCGGCGAGGCGCCGAGCGATTTCGCCGCCAGCATGTAGGACGGCTTGATGCCTTTCATCACCGAATAGAGCGGCAGGATCAGGAACGGCAGCAGGATATGCGTCATGGCGATATAGACGCCGATGCGGTTGTAGATCAGCCGTACCGGGGAATCGATGACGCCGAGCCAGATCAGCGCGTGGTTGATGATGCCCTGTTCCTGCAAGAGCACGATCCACGCTGCGGTGCGCACCAGCAGCGACGTCCAGAACGGCAGCAGCACCAGGATCATCAGCAAATTGGCGCGGCGCGGCGGTTGCGTGGCGAGGAGATAGGCGACGGGAAAGCCGAGCACGACGCACAGCAGCGTGACGATGAGGCTGACCTTGAAGGTGCGGGTCAGGACCTCGACATAGATCGCTTGGCCGGACGGCGTCGAAACGATGCGGCCGTCGGCGGTCTTCTGCCGGTCCACGGCGGCGAGCAGGTAGAAACTGGTGAGCGGGCCGCTCGCCTGATCGATGGCGGCCCAGGTTCCGAGGTCGCCCCAGTGCGGATCGATCTCGATCAAGGTGGCGCGCCAGTCGGCCGATGTGTCCGGCACGCGGCGGGCGGTGCCGAACACCAGCGTGCGGCCGTTGTCGATGGCGTAGTTCAGCCGCCGCGCCGCGGTGGGCAGCGTGCGGGCGCGATAGCTGTCGCGCAGATCGGTGGCCAGCGCCTCGAACACTGGCGCGGGCGGCACCTGGCTGCGGTCGGTCCAGGTCTTGATCGATTGCGTGACATGCGGCCACACCGAAGCCAGTTCGCGATCGACCACCGACAGCCGCAGCATGTCGAGGATCGGCACGACGAAGGTGACGACGAGAAACAACAGCAGCGGCAGCACCAGCGCAAAGGCGCGCAGCTTGCGCATGCGCTCGGCGCGGCGCAGTTGCGCCTTGAGCGTGACGCCGGTGCCGTTAATCGGCGCGGCAAGACTGGGGCTGGTCAGCGGCGCCTCCGCACGCAGAAGGTGACGCCGCCCCGCGCGAGGCGGGACGGCGCCGGACGAGACGCGGCTACTTCGTCGCCGCCCACTTGTTGAACTGCTCGGTGAGGCGGTCGATGTTCTCCATCCAGAACGCGGTGTCGATCTGCACGGCGTGGGCGATGTTCTCGTCCGAGCTCGGCAGGTCGGCGAGGCGCGCCTTCGGGATCAGCGCGTTGGCGCCCTTGGCGGTGACGCCGTAGGCGATCGCTTCCGGCAGCTTGGCCTGGTTCTTGGCCTGGCCGACGAAGTTGAGCAGCTTGTAGGCGTTATCGATATTCGGCGAGCCCTTCAGGATGACCCAGGAGTCGATCGTGTAGAGCGCGCCGTTCCACGAGATGCCGAAATTTTTCTTGTCGGCGCGGTTGGCGGCGTCGATGCGGCCGTTATAGACCGAGGTCAGCACCACTTCGCCGGAAGCAAGGAGCTGCGGCGGCTGGGCGCCAGCCTTCCAGAAGATCACGTCGCCCTTGATGGTGTCGAGCTTCTTGAAGGCGCGATCGACGCCTTCCTTGGTCTTGAGCACTTTGTAGACGTCGGCGGGAGCGACGCCATCGGCCATCATCGCGATCTCGAGCGTCGACTTCGGCCCGGCACGCAGCCCTCGCTTGCCCGGATATTTCTTAGTGTCGAAGAAGTCGGCCCATGACTTCGGCGGATCCTTGATCTTGTCCTTGTCGTAGCCGAGGACGAAATCATAGAGGATGGCGCCGACGCCGCATTCATTGAAGGCGGGGGCGATATAATTGTCCCTGCCGCCGATCTTCGACCAGTCGAGCTGCACGAACAGCCCTTCCTCGCAGCCGGCCGCGAGCTCTTCCGATTCCACCTGCACCACGTCCCAGGTCGAGGCGCCGCCCTGCACCTTGGCGCGCAGCACGCCGATGCCGCCGTCCCACGACTCGTCGATCAGCGGAATCTTGGTCTCCTGTTTGAACGGCTCGAAATACACCTTCTTCTGCGCCGCCTGATAGGCGCCGCCCCACGACACCACGGTCAGGTCGCGCGCTTGCGCGGCCGTGCCCGTACCCACGGCGATCGCCGCCGCGACAATCGTTCCCAACGCCCTTGCGTACATCGACACTCTCCCTCGTTCTCGGCCTGCCGCGGTGTGCGGCAAGCCTTTGTTGATTCAGTGCGGCGCGTCGAGCGCCAGGCAGTCGCGCGTGGCAAAGCCGATCGACAGCACGTCGCCGGGCTTCGGCACCACGCGGTTAGCGCGGTAGCGCATCTTGACGGTGAACTCGTCGTTGCCGGGTACGTCGAGGCGCACGCGCATGTGGTCGCCGTGATAAATCGTTTCCTTGACCGTGGCGCGCAGCCGGTTGGCGATGTCGCCCTGCGGCTCGATATCGACCTTCTCCGGCCGCAGCGACAGGCTGACGCGGCGGCCGGCGCCTTCGCCGCAACCGGCGCGGGCGTGGATCACGGTGCCGTCGTCGAGCCGCACCCGGCAGGAGCCGGCATCGACCAGCTCGAGCGTGCCGCCAAGCATGTTGTTCTCGCCGATGAAGTTGGCGACGAAGGAATTCCGCGGCTGCTCGTACAGGCCCTGCGGCGTGTCGAGCTGCTGCACCACGCCGTCGTGGAACACGGCGATGCGGTCCGACATGGTCAGCGCCTCGCTCTGGTCGTGCGTGACATAGACCACGGTGAGGCCGAGGTTGTCGTGGATGTGCTTGATCTCGATCTGCATGTGCTCGCGCAACTGCTTGTCGAGTGCGCCGAGCGGCTCGTCCATCAGCACCAGCTTCGGCTCGAACACCAGCGCGCGGGCGAGCGCGACGCGTTGCTGCTGGCCACCGGACAATTGCCCCGGGCGGCGGGCGCCGAGCGCGCCGAGCTTGACGACGTCGAGCGCGCGGCTAACGCGCGTCTTCTGTTCGCTCTTCGACAGGCGGCGCACGGCGAGCGGAAAGGCGATGTTCTCCTCGACCGTCATGTGCGGGAACAATGCGTAGTTCTGGAAGACGACGCCGATGTCGCGCTTGTGCGGCGGCGTATCGCGCAGCGACTGACCGGCGAGCGTGATTTCGCCATGGGTCGGCACCTCGAAGCCGGCCAGCATCATCAGCGACGTGGTCTTGCCCGAACCGGACGGGCCGAGCATGGTGAGGAACTCGCCGCGACGGATGTCGAGGTTGAGGTCCTTCACAACCAGCAATTCGCCGTCATAGGTCTTCTGCACGTTGCGGAAAGACACCAGAGGCTCGGACACGGACATTGCTGACGGGGCTCCTCGTCCGGCCTCCTCGCACGCACACACGTCACGCCCGGCGGCCGGATCGCGGGGAGCATTGCCCAGTTTGGAATGCCGCACAACTCGTTTTTTGCGGCAGTGACGCGAGAAAAAGTAGCACCGGCAAAGGGATGGCAGGGAAGCGGATACTCCGGGGACCGAGATGATCGGGTAGCCACAGGGTCGTCCCCGCGCAGGCGGGGGCGACAGCGATCGCCGTGACCGTGCGTGCCCCCTTACAGAATCCCGTATTTGGCGTAGACGTCCGCCAGCAGGCGGCCCTGCAGCAGTTCGTCGCGCGAGCGGTTCTCACCTTCGACCTTCCTGAAGGCCGCCTCGAACACCTTGTCCTCGATCTCGCGCGGAATGACGACCAGGCCGTCGACGTCGCCGAACACGATGTCGCCCGAGCGCACCTTGACGCCGCCGCAGGCCAGCGGCCGGTCGATTTCCAGCATCTTGCCGCGGCCGCGCGAGTCGAGCGGTCCGATACCGCCGCAGAACACCGGGAACTTCATCTCGCGGATGAAGCGGACGTCGCGGCACAGCCCGTCGGTGACGCAGCCGACGCCGCCGCGCATTTTTGTCGCGGTGGTGAGCAGTTCGCCCCAGGGCGCGATGGTCAGGTTGCCAGCGCACCCGAGCACCGGAATTTCGCCGGGCTTGATGTCGTCGATCAATTTGATCTCGAGTTCGTAGGGGTTCTCGTCCGCAGGTCCCGCGTCGCACACCGCCATATAGGCCCCGGTGCGGGCGCGGCCGATGAGAACCTGCGCCTCGTCGAGCGGGCGGATATTCGGCGTCATCGCCTGCGACGGATGGCCGAGGCTGTCGAGCACGTCGGAGAGCACGGGCGTGTAGAGCTCGTCCTTCGCCCGCGTGAGATCGTCGTTGCTCAACATGCCGTTCCTCCCGGTTTGTGGGGCTCAGTGTGGCCGAGCGCCGGGAACAGCGTCAATCTTGCGGTGCAACCTTTGTGCTGTCAGCGAGATTGAGTCTCATGAACCGCGCCTGCTCGTCATAGCTCTTGAGTTTCTGATCAAGCGCGGCGTCGTGCACGACTTGAAATCCGTGCTTGCGCCAGAACACGGCGGAGTCGTTCACCGCAATCAGCGACAAGTTCGTGAAGCCGGATCGGCGTGCGAGTTCGATGAGCTGTCGCAGGATCGCGCGGGCCGCATTCCTGCCGCGGCTTTGGCCGAGCAAAGCGATGTCGTGGATGTAATAGGTGTCGGCGCCGACCGGAATTGAGCCCAGCAAAGTGTTCAATGCCGGCGGCTGTCGATCGATCCACGGATGGCTGAGGATGTAGCCGGTGATCGCAGCGCCATCGGCGCAAACGTGGCACCCGGCTGGAAAGAGTCTCAGGCGTTCTTCGAAAACGGACGCGTCTTCAGGATAGCCGGGATGGACCCCGGCGGCGATGTTGCCCACCGCCGCCAGATCGGCCCGTGTCATCGGCCGCCACATGGGGGATGGGTCCCTCGGCGTCAGACGTCCACCTTCAGCGCGGCGATGAACGCTTCCTGCGGAATGTCCACCTTGCCGTACTGGCGCATCTTCTTCTTGCCTTCCTTCTGCTTCTCCAGAAGCTTGCGC
>JAEZEY010000014.1 GCA_023432845.1 Pseudomonadota bacterium | reverse complement strand
CTTCACCGCTAAGAGCGCCGACAGACGGGGCCATCGTTCCGGTCGCCGCGCGTTGTCCGAGGTATGGGATGCCGCATGATTCGGCGACGATCGTCACTCGCTCGGAATCAAAGGGGGGGCCGAGCGGCCTGTCGCTCGCCTGGAGACTTGCCCCAGCCGGCACACGCCAGCGCAGCCTCGATGATCACGGCGCCAGCGCCGGTACGCCGTCCGCGTGCCCGCCACGGATCTTGATTCGGCGACAATGGGCGCTCTGTCGGAATCCGCAGTGGGCGAGCAAGCGCCTCTCGGAAGCCCTGGAGACCGGCACCAGCCCGCACACGCCGCCCGAGCGCTGCCTCGATGATCTCGTCGCCGTCGCCGTCACGCCGTCCGCATGCCCGCGCGGATCTTGATTCGGCGACAATGGTCGCTCTCTCGGTATCCGCTGTGAGCGAGCGGGCAACTGGTACGCGCTGCGTGAGCCCCGTCCTACCGCGGTTGCGGCGGACGGCGCATGTTCGCGCGCATGACCACGACGGAAGCGAAGTGGACTGACAGGGTGCGGGAGTGGCGCGCGAGCGGGAAGTCGGCCGAGGCGTTCGCCGAGGGCCGACAGTTCGAGGCGTCCACCCTGAGGTACTGGCCCAGCCGCCTGAAGCTGCCGGCGCCGCCGACGACGACCGAGGTCGCTCCGGCAGCACCGAAGCCGACCGTCACGATGGCTCGCGTCGTACGTCGCCGTCGCGGACGACCGGCCCCCGCAGGCGCGGCGGGACCGACGGAGCTCGCGATCGCGATCGGCGCGGCGAGGATCACGGTCAGCCACGGCTTCGACGCCGAGCTCCTCCGCGCGGTCGTCGCGGCGCTTGGAGGTGGCCGATGATCCCGTCGGGCGTGCAGATCTTCGTCGCGCTCGAGCCGATCGATCTGCGGTTCTCGTTCGATCGTCTGTCAGGAATCGCGCGTGAGCAGATCGGCTACGACCCGCGGAGCGGCGCGCTCTTCGTCTTCTACTCGAGGCGACGCGACGCTCTGAAGGTCTTGTTCTTCGACGGCTCGGGAATGTGTCAGTTCTACAAGAGATTGGATCGCGGAGCCTTCCGCCTTCCCGAGGTTCAGGAGGAAGGCGCGCGACATGTCGAGGTCGACGACGCGACGCTCGAGGCGCTCCTCGACGGCATCGACGTCGAGTCAGCACCTCGCCCGCGACGCCCGCGCGTCCACTGACGGGTCCGCGACGCACAAGGTACGATCAAAGACCGTGCATATTGCACGTTAGGCCTCGACAGATCGACCTTCGGTGAGTACGGGATAGCTCGTGCTGCTCGAGCGCAACGACGCGCAGACGCTACGGCGTGAAGTCGAGCTCTTGAAGACCGCCCTCGCGAGGGTCACCGAGGAGCGGGACAAGCTTCGGCGCGCGTACGAGCAGCTCAAGGAGCACCTGGAGCTTCTTCGTCGTCGGATCTTCCAGGCGAAGGCCGAGCGAATCGATGTCACGCAGCTCGGGCTCGAGTTCGCGGAGACGAAGCAGAAGCTCGACGCGTTGGCGAAGCAGCTCGACGACGAGCGCCCGCTCGAGCCGCTGGCGGACGCCACAGACCTCACGCCGGAGGCCCCAGCGCCGCCGAGCGGGCGACGTCCTCGCCCGAATCGCAGCGGTCGTCGCGATCTGACCGACGAATTGATGCCGGAGGAGCGGATCGAGATCCCGGACCCGGCCATGGAGGGGAAGGCGGAGCCCATCGGGTTCGAGACCAGCTGCCGGTACTCGTATCGACGCGGCGGCCCGGTACGGGTAGTGGTTGCCCGCGTGAAGTACAAGCCGCTCGAGGTCGACGGCCGCGAGGTCGAGGAGGAGGTCGACGAGCACGGTCGAAAGACGGGCGCCGTCATCATCACGGCGCCGATGCCGAAGGAGCTCTTCAAACGAGGCCTCCTCGCGCCGTCGCTCATCGCGCACATCCTCGTGCAGAAGTTCCGGTTCGGAATTCCCTTCCACCGCCTGTCCGAGATGCTCCGCGCGCAGGGCGTTCGCGTCGACGACAGCGTGATGTGCCGCTACGCCGAGGACGCCGGCAACACGCTCGCGTGCATCGTCGACGTCTGCGCCAAAGAGGCGAAGCAGACCGCGTTCTGCCTTTCGACGGACGCGACCGGGGTGTGCATCCAGCCGGAGCCGGCGAAGAACGCGCCTCGGAGGGCCTGTCGGAAGGGGCACTTTTTCGTCGTGCTCGCCGACCAGGACCACGTCTTCTTCGAGTACCAGCCGAAGCACACGAGCGCGGCGGTCTGCGAGATGTTCCGCGGCTTCAAGGGCTACATCCAGGCGGATGCCCACTGCGTCTACGACGCGCTCTATCGCGGCGAGGCGCGCGTCTCGCCAGAGGACAAGGCTCCCGAGGAGGTCGGGTGCTGGAGCCATTCGCGCCGCCGCTTCTGGGAGGCTGCAACGGCCGCGAAGCATCCGGCGGCGCGCGAGGCGCTGCTCCGGATCCACAAGCTCTTCGAGCTTGAGCGGGAGTGGGCGGACCTCCCTCCGCAGAAACGGCACGAGCGACGGCAGATCGTCTCTCGGCTGATCGTCGATGACTTCTTCTCCTGGGCGAGCGGCCAGTACGAGCTCGTGAAGGGGACGCGCGGGCTCGTCGGTTCTGCCTTCGGCTATTCCGTTCGACACGAGCAGGCGCTCCGGCGCTTCCTCGACGACGGCCGGCTCCGCATGACGAACAACCACTCCGAGCGCGCGTTGAGGCAGATCGCCGTCGGACGCCGCAACTGGTTGTTCTTCGGGTCGGACGTACACGCGACTGCCGCCGCGAACCTCTTCTCGTTGATCGCGTCCTGTCAGCTCCACGGCCACGACCCGGAGACCTACCTCCGCGATCTCATCCGCGTCCTTCCGTACTGGCCCCGCGATCGGTACCTCGAGCTCGCGCCGAAGTACAGGTCCCGAACCCTCGGCCGGCTCGACCCGAAGCAGCTCGATGCCGAGCTCGGCGACCTCACGGTCCCGCCGCCGCTTGCTGCGGAACAAGAGCCGGCTGCGAACTGACCGCGCCTCCACGCTCGCGAGCTTGCGTCACCCGCCAGTCATCGTCGAGAACGGGGTCAACGCAGCGCGTACGGGAACGATGCCGCCACCGTCAAGAACCTGCAGTTCGAGGAGGTGGGGACGATCTTCCAGCACCTCCTCGGGGTGTTCCGCGACGTCCGCCTGCTCGTGGACCACTCTGGTTTCCACTTCCCGGACGTGGAGGTACCCACCGAAGATCGAACTGCTCGCGACCTGGTGGACATCCTTCTGCACGGCTCGATTCAGCACGCTGTCGAGGCGTGGACCGCGGTGCCAGCATTGGAGGACG
>JAEZEY010000067.1 GCA_023432845.1 Pseudomonadota bacterium | reverse complement strand
CGCCACGACAGCGACCGTGAGTCCGGCAATGGCGTCGGCGCGCAGGTCGCGGCCTCCGTAGCCTTCACGGAAGACCGTGATCAGTTTGGGCGTGAACAGTTGGACGAAAGTCGGCGATGCAGCGCGTGAGTGGCCGGACATGATGGGCTCTGTTGGAAAGTTCGGTCACCATCGCGCTTCCGGCGGCTCCAGCGCAACTCCGAATTTTCCCCTACTCGAAAATAGGAAACGATGCCTGTTTTGTTTCAGGCTTTGCGCTTGATGCCGCCACTAGGTACGAGAACGCAGGCCGCTGCCGTAAAGATCAGAACAAACCCGACGATATCGGCGCCGGTCGGCCGCTCGCCGAGAATGACGATTGACGCTGTGACACCGACCACAGGCGCCAGTAATGCGCCGATCGATGCCGTCAGCGGTGACAGCCGCCCAACGATCGACCACCACAGGAAATGGGCGAGGCCAACTCCGAGCAGACCCGTGTAGATGATGGCGATGGCCGAGGCCGTGCTGATCGGCCACAAATGCGGCACGCCTTCGAAGATCAATGTACCGGCCAGCAGAAAGCAGAAGCCCGACAGCAATTGCCATGCGGCATTGGCCAGCGGTGGCACCGTGACGCGCTGCCATTTCATGTAGACGGTGCCGAAAGCCCAACTGACGGCGCCAGTGACGGCGTAAAGCACGAAGGGCGAAAATCCGTCGGCGAACAGGGGCCACACCAGGGTTCCAATTCCGGCGGCGCAAAGCGCCAGGGCGATCAGACGTACGCGGTCCAGCCGCTCGTGCAGCAGCAGGACGCTCAAGCCCGCGGTCCAGATCGGCATGGTGTAGGCGAGCATGACCGTGCGCGAGGTGGCGCCATGAAGTTGCGACAACGCCATCAGGATATGAAAGGCGCCGACGTTGAAGAAGCCGCCGATGGCGACGTGAATGCGTTGGCGCGCCGGCACGGCCAGATCGAAACCGGCGGTCCTGGCCGCGATGAACAAGGTCGCGGCGCCGAGTCCGGTGCCGATCATGCGCAGGGTCCACGGCGCCACGTCCCGCAGCGCGATCGCGGTGGCGATCCACATCAGACCCCAGCAAAAGCCGAGCAGGACGACGGATAAGCGTACGGCGCCCGAAGCCGCGCCTCGCGACGATCCGTGAGCCATATGTTTTCTTCCCCCAAGGCCCGCTGGGTCTGGGCCGTGCCGCGACCGCTAAAGCGCCGGTATTCGCCCATATACGGATTCGGGTTTGCCGGCTGCGGGCAAAAGCGAGGGGCAGCCCTGCGATCGCTAGAAAAAGCCGCTTCCGGCCCCGGAATCGGTCGCCCCGCGCTATGCCGCAGCCACTTCGGCCGCTTCCGGGATCCCTCTTGTTGCACCGCCCCCCATCGCTGTGTTAGCTACCCCTCGATTTTCAAGGCCCGCCCGCGGGGGTTCGCCGGACGGCTCGAAGATCGGAATTCCCTCTTGAATTCCAATAGCTTGCGCCGCCCCATCAGGCGACGGTGTCGGGCTTGCTTAAAGTCCTAAGAAAGAGCGTGAAAGTGGCGGGCGAAGATCACCTCATTTCCGGAATGGCGGGCCGCTATGCAGGGGCCCTGTTCGAGCTGGCGCTCGAGGACAAGGCGACCGATAAGGTCAAACAGGAACTCGATCAGTTCGATGCCCTGATCGGCGAATCTCCGGATCTCAACCGGCTGGTCCGCAGCCCGGTATTCGGCGCCGACGAGCAGCTCAAGGCGCTCAGCGCCATCCTCGACAAGGCCGGTCTCACCGGCATTACCGCGAATTTCCTCCGCGTCATCACCACCAACCGCCGCCTGTTCGCCGTGCGCGACATGATCCGCGCCTATCGCGCGCTGGTCGCGCAGCACAAGGGCGAGGTGGTGGCCAAGGTCACCGTTGCCGAGCCGCTCAACGACCAGAACAAGGAGGCGCTCAAGGGCGCCCTCAAGTCGGTCACCGGCGGCAAGGACATCGACATGGACGTCACGATTGACCCGGCGATCATCGGCGGGCTGATCGTGAAGGTCGGCAGCCGTATGGTCGACACGTCCCTCCGCACCAAACTCAATTCGATCAAAATTGCGATGAAAGAGGCACGCTGATGGATATCCGCGCCGCAGAAATTTCGAACATCCTCAAAGAGCAGATCAAGAATTTCGGCCAGGAAGCCGAAGTTTCGGAAGTCGGCCAGGTGCTGTCCGTCGGTGACGGCATCGCCCGCGTCTACGGCCTCGACAACGTCCAGGCGGGCGAAATGGTCGAGTTCGAGAACGGCACGCGCGGCATGGCGCTGAACCTCGAAAACGACAACGTCGGTATCGTTATTTTCGGCTCCGACCGTGAGATCAAGGAAGGCCAGACCTGCAAGCGCACCGGCGCCATCGTGGACGTGCCGGTCGGCAAGGGTCTTCTCGGCCGCGTCGTCGACGCGCTCGGCAATCCGATCGACGGCAAGGGTCCGATCCAGGCGGACAAGCGCGCCCGCGTCGACGTCAAGGCGCCCGGCATCATCCCGCGCAAGTCGGTGCATGAGCCGATGGCGACCGGCCTCAAGGCCATCGACGCCCTGATCCCGATCGGCCGCGGCCAGCGCGAATTGATCATCGGCGACCGTCAGACCGGCAAGACCGCGATCGCGCTCGACACCATCCTCAACCAGAAGCCGCTCAACGCGCAGCCGGACGAGAAGATCAAGCTGTACTGCGTTTACGTCGCCGTCGGCCAGAAGCGTTCGACCGTCGCCCAGTTCGTGAAGGTGCTCGAAGAGCAGGGCGCCTTGGAATACTCGATCGTCATCGCCGCCACCGCCTCCGATCCGGCGCCGATGCAGTTCCTGGCGCCGTTCTCGGGCTGCGCCATGGGCGAGTTCTTCCGCGACAACGGCATGCACGCCGTCATCATCTATGACGATCTGTCGAAGCAGGCCGTCGCCTACCGTCAGATGTCGCTGCTGCTGCGCCGCCCGCCGGGCCGCGAAGCCTATCCCGGCGACGTGTTCTATCTCCACTCGCGCCTGCTCGAGCGCGCCGCGAAGATGAACGACGACAAGGGCGCCGGTTCGCTGACCGCGCTGCCGGTCATCGAAACCCAGGCCAACGACGTGTCGGCCTACATCCCGACCAACGTGATTTCGATCACCGACGGTCAGATCTTCCTCGAAACCGACCTGTTCTATCAGGGCATCCGCCCGGCCGTGAATGTCGGTCTGTCGGTGTCGCGCGTCGGCTCCGCCGCGCAGACCAAGGCGATGAAGAAGGTCGCCGGCAAGATCAAGGGCGAGCTCGCGCAGTACCGCGAAATGGCGGCCTTCGCGCAGTTCGGCTCCGACCTCGACGCCACGACCCAGCGTCTGCTCGCTCCCGGTTCGCGTCTGACCGAGCTCCTCAAGCAGGCGCAGTTCTCGCCGCTGAAGATGGAAGAGCAGGTCGTCGTGATCTGGGCCGGCACCAACGGCTATCTCGACAAGCTCGACCTCGGTTCGGTGCGCAAGTTCGAGAACGGCCTGCTGTCGCTGCTGCGCAACGAGAAGACCATTCTTGAGGACATCCGCAAGACCAACGATCTGTCCTCAGACACCGAGAAGAAGCTCAAGGAGCAGGTCGAGAAGTTCGCGGCATCGTTCGCCTAAGACGATCCTCAGAAAAACGCGGATGCCCGGCACAGGGCCGGGCATGACGAAGTAAAAGAGACCGAGAGAGCCGAAGAGACATGGCGTCACTCAAGGACATGCGCGTTCGCATCGCCGCGACTAAGGCGACGCAGAAGATCACCAAGGCCATGCAGATGGTCGCGG
>JAEZEY010000460.1 GCA_023432845.1 Pseudomonadota bacterium | reverse complement strand
GGCACTCAGCATCAGACTGCCGAGATGGACACCGCGATTGGCGACCACTTTATAGTAATCGACCTCGGCCTCGTCGCCGACGATCAGTTCCAACGCGGTGTTGACCTGCGCGGCCACGCCCTCATGGCTTTCGCCGATCGTCACCTTGGCGCCCTTCTCCACCACGATCAGCGACCGGGTGAAGGACGACGCCTCGCTCTGCGTCACGAAAACAAGATGCAGCGGCCGCTTGAGCGCCGTGCCGGCCGCAACGCGGATCACCACGCCGTCGCCCATCAGCGCCGTGTTGAGCGCAACGGCAATATCGTCGGTCTCAAACGTCTTGCCGAGCTTGGCCGTGACATCGACATCGCCCTTGGTCAGGGCCTCCGCCATCGAGCCGATAGAAAGTCCCGCTTCCGGTGAAAGGTCCGACAGCTCCGCGACGAAAGCGCCGTCGATGAAAGTCAGCTTGCGCGGCTTGAGCGCCGCGAACACGGCGCCGGCGTCCTTGGCACTGGCCTTGGCGGCGCCGTCCGGCATAGCGGCGAGCGGCAGCGCCTCGCGCAGGCCGGTGCGCAGATCGGTGTATTTCCACTCCTCGACGCGGCGCGTCGGCAGCCCCTGGGCGTCGAAGCGCTTGAAGGCATCCTCGCGCAGCGAGGCAACCGCGCCCTTCCCCGGCAGCTTGCCGCGCGCGCCGTCATAGGCAGCGGCGAGCGCCTGCTCGGCGGGAGTCCTGATGGGAGTTACGTCAGCCATCGTCTCTTACGCCGCCTCGTCAATATATTGTGCGTAGCCCTTGGCCTCGAGTTCGAGCGCCAGTTCTTTGCCGCCGGTGCGCACGACGCGGCCCTTGGCCATGACATGCACGACGTCCGGCACGATGTAGTTCAAGAGCCGCTGATAGTGCGTGATCACGATCATCGAGCGCTCGGGCGAGCGCAGGCGGTTGACGCCTTCCGACACGATGCGCAGCGCGTCGATGTCGAGACCGGAATCGGTCTCGTCGAGCACGGCAAGGCTCGGCTGCAAAATCGCCATCTGCAGAATCTCAGCGCGCTTCTTCTCGCCGCCGGAGAAGCCGACATTGACGCCGCGGCGCAGCATCTCCTGGCTGATGCCGAGCCTGTCGGACGCGTCGCGCACCAGTTTGATGAACTCGGGCGTCGAGACCTCGTTCTCGCCGCGCAGCTTCCGCTGGGCGTTGAGGGCGGTGCGCAGAAACGTCATGGTGGCGACGCCAGGCACTTCGACCGGATACTGGAAGGCGAGAAACACGCCCTTGGCGGCGCGCTCGTTCGGCTCCATCTCGAGAATGCTCTCGCCGTTGAGCAGGATATCGCCTTCGGTTACGGCGTAGCCGGGACGGCCCGCGAGCACATAAGCAAGCGTCGACTTGCCGGAGCCGTTCGGTCCCATGATGGCAGCGATCTGGCCCTTCTCAATGGTCAGGGTGAGACCGTTGAGGATTTTCTTGCCCTCATCCTCGATCTCGACATGCAGGTTCTTGATCTCAAGCAGCGACATGACAGCAATATCTTTCTTGCTCATTCCGCCAGTGTGGCGATTTCATCGATCAGTTCATCAAGCGTGCGCGGCGCGCCGCCGCCGGCATCGACCAGATTGGTCGACGGCACGGCGACGTTTTCGCTGACGCGGAAGGCATTGGGCCCGTCCCGGCGGACGATGAGGAAGCGCTGACCGCCCTTGATGATGAGGTCATCGTTCTCGCGAAACACATCGACGTCCGGAAAATGCGCAGCAACACAATCGACCAGTTCGCCGACGGGCTTGGTCTGCGCGAGACATACGGCCGCTTCGGCCTTCAGTTTTTCACGGTCCGCCATCAGCCCACACTCCCTTCGAGCGAGATCGAAATCAGTTTCTGCGCCTCTACCGCGAACTCCATCGGCAACTGCTGCAGGACGTCCTTGACGAAACCGTTGACCACGAGCGCGGTCGCCTCTTCCGCCGACATGCCGCGGCTCTGGCAGTAGAACAGCATGTCCTCGGAGATCTTCGAGGTAGAGGCTTCGTGCTCGAACACCGCAGAGGAATTCTTGGCCTCCATATACGGCACAGTGTGTGCGCCGCATTTGTCGCCGATCAACAGAGAGTCGCAGTTGGTGAAGTTGCGCGCGCCGGTCGCGCGGCGATGCGCGGTGACGAGGCCGCGATAGGTGTTCTGCGACTTGCCGGCCGAAATGCCCTTGGAGATGATCCGGCTCACGGTGTTCTTGCCGAGATGGATCATCTTGGTGCCGCTATCGACCTGCTGATGACCGTTCGAAATCGCGATCGAATAGAACTCGCCACGCGAGCCGTCGCCGCGCAGGATGCAGCTCGGATATTTCCAGGTGATGGCCGAGCCGGTCTCGACCTGGGTCCAGGAAATCTTCGAGTTCTTGCCGCGGCAGTCGCCGCGCTTGGTGACGAAGTTGAAGATGCCGCCCTTGCCATCGGCGTCGCCCGGGTACCAGTTCTGCACCGTCGAATACTTGATCTCGGCATTATCGAGCGCAACCAACTCGACCACGGCGGCGTGTAGCTGGTTCTCATCGCGCATCGGCGCGGTGCAGCCTTCGAGGTAGCTGACGTAAGCGCCCTCGTCGGCGATGATCAAAGTGCGCTCGAACTGGCCGGTGTTCTGCTCGTTGATGCGGAAATAGGTCGAAAGCTCCATAGGGCAGCGCACGCCCTCCGGCACGTAGACGAACGAACCATCCGAGAACACCGCCGAATTCAGCGTTGCGAAGAAGTTGTCGGAGGTCGGCACCACCGAACCCAGGTACTTTTTGATGAGATCGGGATGCTCCCGGATTGCTTCCGAGATCGGCATGAAGATCACGCCGGCACGCTTGAGCTCTTCCTTGAAGGTGGTGGCGACCGAGACACTGTCGAACACGGCATCGACGGCGACGCGGCCGGAGGAGCGCATCCCTTCCATCATGTCGTTATCGAGTGTCGAAGGCTCGCCCTGCTTGCGCACACCGGCGAGAATCTCCTGCTCCTTCAGCGGAATGCCGAGCTTCTCATATGTGCGCAGCAACTCGGGGTCGACGTCGGCCAGCGACTTCGGCGCCTTGAACGCCTTCGGCGCCGCGTAATAGTAGGCATCCTGATAGTCGATCTTGGGATAGCTGACGCGCGCCCAAGTCGGCTCCTTCATGGTCAGCCAGCGGCGGAACGCCTCGATGCGCCAGTCGAGCATCCACTGAGGCTCGTTCTTCTTGGCCGAGATAAAACGGACGGTGTCTTCGTTGAGACCCTTCGGGGCCTTTTCGGATTCGATATCGGTGACGAACCCATACTTGTATTGGTCAACGTCGATCTGGCGGACCCGATCGACGGTCTCTTGTACGGCCGGCATTCTTCCCTCCGCTCACGGTTTCAAGGACCGCGGGTTGGATCAGTCGGTTATGGTCGGTTCGCGTTATTCGTCGCGATCGTCCCTGTTCAAATCGGTTTCAAGCCGCTTTCGCGTGCCCTCTAGATAAGGACGCGACGACCTTTTTCCAAGCATTCAGAAGGCTTTCGACCTCGGCTTCGGTCGTAGTCCAGCCCAGTGATACGCGGATCGCGCCGGAGGCCAGCGCCGGCTCCACGCCCATCGCGGCCAGCACGTGGGACGCGCCCACCTTACCCGACGAGCAGGCGGACCCCGAAGACACCGCTACCCCATTGAGATCGAAGGCGATCAGCGCGGTCTCGGCCTTCAAGCCGGGAACCGCGACCAGCGAGGTGTTCGGCAGGCGCGACTCGCCGGTGCCGAAAATCACCGCAGCGGGGAACTCCGCCTGGAGTCGCGCCTCGAATCTGTCGCGCAAGGCGGCCATGCGTGAGGCGGCCGCTTCACGGTTACGGGCCGCGGCTTCCGCCGCCGCGCCGAAACCGGCGATGGCCGCAACATTCTCGGTGCCAGCGCGGAAGCCGCGTTCCTGGCCGCCACCCTTGATCAGGGGCGTCGCCGGCTGTGGGCCGTT
>JAEZEY010000455.1 GCA_023432845.1 Pseudomonadota bacterium | reverse complement strand
AAAATTCTTGGTTTGATCTCAATTCCTGCAAAGCTCTGGAGTGGCAATGCGCGCGAACGACGCGATCAACGGACTGATCCTCATCCTTTTGTCCGTTGCCATGATCGCCATGACCTCGACGTTTCCGGCGTTCCCCGGCCAGCCCTACGGGCCTTCGCTGTTTCCCCGCGTGCTCGGCACGCTGCTGATCATTTGCGGCGGGCTCTTGATCTGGCGCGGGCTGGCCGCCCGCCGCGGCGGCGAAGGCTGGGTCGAGATGGCGGCGTGGGCGCGGCAGCCGTGGCGCGTCGTCAGCTTCTTCCTGATGCTCGGTTCGCTGCTCCTCTACATTCTCGTCGGCGACACGGTTGGCTTCATTCCGATCGCGATCGTGATCCTGCTTGCGATGTTCCTGTGGTTCGGCGTGCGGCCGATATCGGCCGTTGTGACGGCTGTGGTAGCGACTTTCGTCATCCACTGGTTCTTCTCGACCCTGCTGCGCGTGCCGTTGCCGCGCGGCGTGCTCGACGCGATTTTGTGAGGCCGTCATGGACGCGTTCATCACGGCCGCCGGCCTCGTTCTCGACCTTAACGTCTTGTGGGTCATCGTCGCCTCCGCCGCTTTCGGCATGTTCGTCGGAGCTATGCCCGGCCTGACCGCGACGATGGCGACGGCGCTTCTTGTGCCGGTCACCTTCTTCATGGACCCCGTGCCGGCGCTCGGCGCCATCGTCACCGCGACCGCGATGGCGATTTTTGCCGGCGACATTCCCGCGGCGCTGCTGCGCATTCCCGGCACACCGGCCTCCGCCGCCTATGCCGACGAAAGCTACGCCATGTCGAAGAAGGGCGAGCTCGACCTCAATCTCGGCGTCAATCTCGTCTTCTCCGTGTTCGGCGGCCTGATCGGCGTCGCGCTGCTTATCCTTTGCGCCCCGGTGCTCGCCGAAGCGGCGATCAACTTCTCGTCCTTCGAATATTTCTGGCTGGCGCTGCTCGGCCTGACCTGCGCGATCTTCATGACGACGGGCGATCCGCTCAAGGGCGTCACGTCGCTGATCTTCGGCCTGCTCATCAACTGCGTCGGTATCGACCCCACGGCGGGCCATCCGCGTTTCACCTTCGGCAGCGTCGAGCTGCTGCAGGGCATCAGCTTCATTCCGGCGATGATCGGCATGTTCGCCTTGTCGGAACTGCTCCGCGGCGCGGTCAGTGTCGATGAGCGCAACGTCGTTCTGGCCCAGAAGATCGGCAACATCTTCCACGGCGTGTGGGGCGTGGCCAAGAAATACTGGTTCAACTTCCTGCGCGGCTCGGCGCTCGGCGTCTTCATCGGGGCGCTGCCGGGCGCCGGCGCCGACATTGCGGCCTGGATTTCGTTCGCGATCTCCAAACGCTTTTCCAAGACGCCGGAAAAATTCGGTACCGGGCACATCGAGGGCATCGTCGACTCCACCTCGGCCAACAATTCGGCACTCGCCGCCGCCTGGATCCCGGCGCTGGTGTTCGGTATTCCCGGCGATTCGATCACGGCGATCGTCATTGGCGTGCTCTACATGAAGGGCATGAACCCCGGCCCAACCGTGTTCCTGGAGAACCCGCAGTTCATCTACGCGGTGTTCATCATCTTTATCCTTGCCAATCTGCTGATGTTCCCGCTCGGCTGGGCCGCCATCAAGTCGGCCAAGCAGATTCTGCGCGTGCCGCGCAATGTGCTGCTGCCGATCATCCTGATCTTCTGCCTCGTCGGCTCCTACGCGATGACCAACTCGTTCTACGGCGTGATGATCATGCTGGTGTTCGGCGTCGTCGGCTGGCTGATGGAGGAGAACGGCTTCCCGATCGCGCCCGCCATCCTCGGGCTCGTGCTCGGCGAGCTGCTGGAGCAGAGCTTCATGACCTCCATGATCAAGGCCGACGGCAATGCGCTGGTCTTCTTCGAGCGGCCGATCGCCGCCGTGCTTGGTGTGGTCACGGTCCTGATTTGGGGGTTCATGCTGTGGCGCGGGTTCATGGGACGCAAGGCGACCCTGGCACCGACCTGAACCGGACCGAAGGGGCGTGACGGCACACGCCCCTTCGGCTAGTTACTAGCAAATGTCGGCCCGCAGCCTCGATTCCAAAGCCCTCGCCGCGGCGATTCGCGCCGGCGACCGCGCCACCCTCGCCCGCGCCATCACACTGGTGGAATCGACGCGCGCCGACCACCGCGCCACCGCACACCGTCTGGTCCAGGACCTGCTGCCGGCGACCGGCAAGGCGATCCGCATCGGCATTACCGGCGCGCCCGGCGCCGGGAAATCGACCACCATCGACGCGCTCGGCAGCTATCTCACCGGAAAAGGCCACAAGGTTGCCGTGCTGGCGGTCGATCCGTCGTCGTCGCGCACCGGTGGCTCGATCCTCGGCGACAAGACACGCATGGCGCGGCTGTCGCTCGATGCCAACGCCTTCATCCGCCCGTCGCCCTCCTCCGGCACGCTCGGCGGCGTCGCCGCCAAGACACGCGAGACCATGCTGCTGTGCGAGGCGGCCGGCTACGACGTGGTCATCGTCGAGACGGTTGGCGTCGGCCAGTCCGAGACTGCGGTCGCCGACATGACCGACTTCTTCCTGGTGCTGATGGTCGCCGGTACCGGCGATGAGCTGCAGGGAATCAAGAAAGGCATCGTCGAGCTGGCGGACATGATCGCCGTCAACAAGGCCGACGGCGACAACATCGCGCGCGCCAATGTCGCCGCCGCCGATTTCCGCAGCGCGCTGCACATCCTGCAACCGCGCTCGCCGACCTGGATGGTGCCTGTGATCACCTATTCGGCGTTGACCGGCGGCGGCATCGACACGCTGTGGGGCCACGTCACCGACTACCGCAACAAGACGACCGCCTCGGGCGAACTCACCGCGCGGCGGCGTGACCAGCAGGTCAAATGGATGTGGACCATGCTGGAGGAGCGCCTGACCGCGCGCCTGCGCAGCGATCCGGCGGTGCGCGCGAAGGTCCGGCAGGCTGAAAGCGCGGTCGCCGCCGGCACCCTGTCGCCGACCCTGGCCGTCGAGGACATTGCCGCTCTGCTGGGCCTGTAACAGCCTCGCGCGGCGAGCGAACCGGCTGCCGCGCACCACTGTCCGATAATCTGGGATTAACCTTGGGTTAACCCTGTTTAAACGCATGAGGCCTAGGGTTCGCGGGCAGCCGGAAGTCCAATGATGCGGAATGCCCGACCTTCTTCGGCCCTGAAGAGCGGCCTCACCAAAATCACCCTCGTCGGGCTCGGCGCATTCGGTGCCGGCTTTGCCGTCCTTTTATTCGCAGCCTTCGCGTTCTTCTCGCCCGGCGTTTCGCCAGACATCCTCACCAGCCTGTGCGCGATCATCGCCGCGGTGTTCGGCCAGTTCTCGGCCACCGCCATCGCGGCGCGCTTCACGCGGCGCCAGCGTCGCACCGGCGAACAGATTCGCCGCGCGCTCAACAGTATGCCGCACGGCGTGAGCATGTTCGACGCCGACGAACGGCTCATCATCTGCAACACGCTCTATTACAGCATGTACAACCTGACGCCGGACGACGTGTCGTCCGGCTCCACTCTGTCCGACGTGCTGGCGCGCCGCGTGGCCAAAGGAACCTTCGCCGCCAATCCGCAGGAATACCGCGACAGGTTCCTCAAGGCCTATCACGAGGGACGCACCACCACCGCCGAAGTCGATGCCGGCCAGGGCCGCCTCTATCTCATCACCAACCACCCGATCGAAGGCGGCGGCTGGATCACGACGCACGAGGACATCACCGAGCGCCGCGCGGCGGAAAAGCGCCGCATTGCCAGCGAGCAGCAGGAAAGCCGCCGCGCCGCCACCGAAGCCGCCATCAACGAGTTCCGCGCCGGCGCCGAGACGCTGCTCAAGACCGTCGCCGACAGCGCCAGCGAAATGCACGCCACCGCGGCGGCGCTCCTCAACTCCTCGGGCCACACCACCTTGCGCGCGGAAGATGCACGGCGCACGTCGCAGGAGGCGGTGAGCAATGTCGAGACGGTGGCGGCGGCGGTTGAGCAATTGTCGGCCTCGGCGTCCGAAGTCGACGAGCGGCTGATGCGAGCCACGCACATCGTGCGCGTCGCACTCGACGAGGCCCACGTCACCAATGACGACTTCAAGCGGCTGGCGCGCGCCGCCGACAAGATCGGCGATGTCGTCAAGATGATCCGCAATATCGCCGGGCAGACCAACCTGCTCGCGCTCAACGCCACCATCGAGGCAGCGCGCTCCGGCGCCGCCGGTCGCGGCTTCGCCGTGGTCGCCAACGAGGTCAAGGCGCTGGCCATCCAGACCGCCAGCGCCACCGAGGACATCTCGGCGCAAATCCTCGAGATCCAGAAATCGACGCAGGATTCGGTCGAGGCCATCGCCCGCATCGCCAAACGCATCGACGAGATCAACAGCCACACCACCTCGATCTCGGCCTCGGTGCAGCAGCAGACCAGCGCCACCGGCTCGATCTCGCAGAACGTGTCCAGCACGGCGCAGGGCTCGAAGATCATCGACGCCGTGCTCGGCGAAGTGGTCGACGCCGCGAGCGGCACCCAGCATTCGGCGCAGACCGTGCTGGCGGCTTCCGAAGCGGTCGAGAAGGCCAGCGCCAACCTCAAGGGCGAAGTCGAGCGCTTCCTGATCAAGGTGGCGATGTAGGGGCATTCGGCTAAGCTGCCTCGATGCCTACCATCCTCCTCACCGGCTTCGGTCCCTTTCCCGGCGCGCCGTATAATCCGACCGTGAAGCTGGTGCGCGCGCTGGCGCGGCTGCGGCGGCCGGCACTGGCAGATACAAAGATCGTCGCGCGCATCTTCACGACCAGCTACGCCGCCGTCGACCGCGACCTGCCGGCGCTGATCGCGCAGCACAAGCCCGACGCGCTATTGTTGTTCGGCCTGCATGGCCGCGCCAAGGCCATCCGCATCGAAACGCGGGCGCGCAATGCGTTGGCGCTGTTGCCCGACGCCTCCGGCAAGGTGCTGCGGCGCGGCGTCATCGCGCCGGGCGCGCCGTCCGCGAAGACAATGCCGATGCCGGCGCAGCGCCTGCTGGCCGCCGCGTGCGCGGCGCGTATGCCCGCCGTGTTGTCGCGCGATGCCGGGCGCTATCTGTGCAACTATCTGTGCTGGCGCGCGGTGGACAGCGCCGTGCCGCTCGCCGTGTTCGTACATGTGCCGAAGGTCGCGCGGTTTTCGCCGCCATCCAGGCCGGGCGCGAGCCGGCGCTTCACCGCCGCCGATCTTTCCCGCGCCGGCGAGAAAGTGCTGGTGGCCTTGCGCGCCGCCGTTAACCGGACCTAAGCCGGTTCCGCGCACACTGCGGCCATGCTGCTCACCCGCCGCGACCTGATCGCCGGTTCGCTCGCCAGCGCCTTTGCCGCGCCGGTGGTTGCACGCGACGGTGTGCCGAAAGGCGTTGACGCCGCGCGTTTCGGCGTGCGTGCCAATGCCGACAGCGAGCAGACGCTGGCGTTGCAGAAAGCCATCGACGAGGCCAGCCGCTTGCGGCAACCACTGTGGCTGGGCCTCGGCCGCTATCGCACCGGACCTCTGCGGCTTGCCCCCGGTCTGCGCATCATTGGCGCCCACGGCGAGACGACCTTGCGTCTCGTCCAGGGCCCAGCGCTTTTCACCGCACGGGACGCGAGCGACATCGTGCTTCAGGGGCTCACGCTCGACGGCCAGGGCATAAAGCCCGGCAGCGATAGCGCACTGGTCAACTTCAACGCGGTCTCAAACCTAACCATCGCCGATTGCGTGATCGTCAATGCCGGCGGCAATGCGGTCGCGCTGACGCAATGCACCGGCACGGTGAGCGGCACGACGATTCGCAACAGCGCCGACAATGCGCTGTTCTCGCTCGACGGCCGCCTGACCATCCGCGGCAACACGATTTCGAAGTCCGGCAATGGCGGCATACGTGTCTGGCAAAGCGCCAAGCGCGGAGACGGCAGCATCATCGAAAACAACACCATCGAGGACACGCAAGCGCGCGGCGGCGGCGACGGCCAGAACGGCAACGCCATCAACATCTATCGCGCCGAACGGGTGACCGTGCGCGGCAACACCATCCGCCGCGCCGCCTTTACCGCGATACGCGGCAACGCCGCCTCGCACATCGTCATCCGCGGCAATACCTGCACCGATCTCGGCGAAGTGGCAATCTACTCCGAGTTCGATTTCGTCGACGCCACCATCGTCGACAACGTCATCGACACTGCCGCCATGGGCATCGCCGTGACCAACATGGATCACGGCGGCCATCTCGCAGTGGTGCGCGGCAACGTCATCCGCAATCTCGTCAACAAGCGGCCGCAGGGCGGGCCCGACGCCTATGGCGTGGGCATCGGCGTCGAGGCCGACACCACGGTGTCCGGCAACACGATCGAGAACGCGCCAACGATGGGCATCGTGGTCGGCGCCGGCCAATATCTGCGCGACTGCAAGGTCACCGCCAACATTGTGCGCGAGGCCGGCATCGGCGTCG
>JAEZEY010000387.1 GCA_023432845.1 Pseudomonadota bacterium | reverse complement strand
ATTCTGCGGCTCGGACCGAGGCGGGCAGCGCGCGGCCGCCATGTACAGCCTGATCGTGAGCGCCAAGATGAACGACATCGATCCGCAGGCATGGCTGGCTGATGTGCTGACGCGCATCAACGATTTGCCGCAAATCCGGCTCGACGAACTGCTGCCTTGGGAATGGAAGCGGCTGCATCAGACAACCGCTGCGGCTTGAGCACACATGGCCAGGACCCCTACCCTCAGGACAGCGATCTGACCAGACGCCGAGCAACCGCGTCACTCACCGGATGGATACACTTCCCCGTGAAGGGCGCCGAACCGTCGTTGGCACAGGCCGATGGCACAGTTGGGGGACCAGCCTGCTGGCTTCGCCCTAAGTGCCTGATGCGCAAGAATTTCTAGGAAAGGTTGGTTGAGGGACTAGGATACGGTACCCGCTCCAGGCACCCCAACAAAATCAACAGCTTGAAAGTTGACAACAGCCGCCTGGGGCAAGGTTGTGGACCAAGGCGGTGGACCAGTCAAGCCCCCGTCGCTCGTCGGGTGAAGGCGCCATGAACGGCGCGGTCACGGCCTCCCGCACGGGAGCCGTGGCCAACACGATTGGGAAGTGGAGGATCAGGCGGCGCCCGCCGAGTGACTGCCGAGGACCGCGTCGCGGTTACGCTTGACGGGACCAGACTCGGCATGCGCACAATGAAAACCGCCCCATCATCGGCCTTGCAGGGCCTCCGGGGCGGTTCTCATTCATTCGCCCAAGAATCATGACGCACCCACGCGAAATGTTCAAGGGCCGTCCCATGAAGGGATAGGCCCGCGTTGCCCGCCCGGCGGAACCTGCCAATCAGCAGCCGCCGGGATCACTCGGGCCAGTCTGTCAACAAATTTGCCTGTTACTCGCAAATCCCTTCCGTCAGCCCTCTCGACTTCCTGGGGGCAGGGCGCCGCCGTTCGTCCGCACAGACGGCGCAGGCGCAGGAGACGCGCGAGCGTGACCGGGAAACGCGGCGCCGTCTTCAGGCCCATGGCCTCGCGACCATGAACCGGCCGCCGGTCATGCTGGTTGATCTCGCGACGCAGGGCGAGCACGTCGCGACCCGTGACGAACTTCCGCGCTGGTGCGTGTTCCGGCAGCACGTCGCCCGCGAGCAAGCAGAGGCCCACGGGCTGCTCGCCGCCTACGTCGTGGAGCACCGGCCCCGGCGGGTGATGCAACTCCGCCTTCGACCGCTGGGTGGTCCGGTCCCGGTGAACAGCCTGCGCGAGGCTCACCTTGACCACGGCCGCCGCGTCGCTCGTGCTCTCGAGTATGTTGCACGGTGGCCTGGGGTGATTCCGCTCGCCCGCGCGACGCACCATCGGCCGACTGAACGCGGATCGACTATCGACCTGCATTTCCATGTCGCCGTCCAGATCGACGGCGACGACGTGTCCGAGGTCTCCGCCCGTCTCATCCGGCATTTCGTGCGCGCGGGCTGGTCCGCCTGGATCTCGGATGACCAAGAGCGCGAGGCTACGCAGGATCCGGCGCCAACGGAGACGGAGGGGAGCGCCGCAGCGTTGGCGGCCTACCTCCGGGAGTCGACGGAGCGCTACGTCGAGGCGTTCGATGACGATCACCTCGCGGAGTATGTTCGGCAGGTCTACCGGCCTTCCCCGCTGCACCGTTGGCAGCCTCTCGGGCCACTCCGCCGGTTCGCAGCCGAACTCCGGCTCAACGGGGTTCGCCCCCACGCCGACGAAGATGGTCGGGTGGCCCTGCGCCCCGTCGTGTCTGCGCGCCCGCAGCGCCGCCGAGACGCCGCTTGGGCTGCGGCCGGACCGTGTGTCCTCGCCCTCCGGACGGCCTGGATCGGCGACGAGCTTCGGCCCGTCGCTGTTGTGCGTGGGTGGCGCGGCTCATGGCAAGAACTCGCCCGCCGTTACGATCTCGACGCGGCCGTAACGGCAGCCCGCGCCGCGCTGGCGACATCATCGTTTACGACGGCTACTCCCGAATCCTCGTTCGTCCGTCAGCCGATCCAGCCCCGGTCAACCGTGACCATCAGCCCGCCGAGACACCCTCCGCCATCGCATGACGACGACGCGGTGCCCTGGTAGCCGTCGCAACACCATAAAAACCACAACAGGAAGTCGGTAAATCCCCTTCAGTAGGCGAAAGAAGGACGGGTCACGACTTTGTCGCCCTCCAAATGGTCGTGCGATCCACGCCGAGCAGCGCGGCAACCTCGGCGCAGGACCGTCCCTCAGCCCGGAGCGCGCGGGCGTGTTCCGTTTGCGTCGAGGTCAAAGCCTTCCTCCGGCCAACGCTGACGCCACGCTTCTTGGCCGCCTGCATGCCCGCCTTCACCCTCTCCCGGATCGTCTCCCTCTCGAACTCGGCCAGGGTAGACAGCAGCCCGTACACCAGCCGTCCGGTCGCCGTCGAGGTGTCCACGCCATCGGTCAGGGACCGTAGGCCCACCCCACGCGTCCGTAGATCTTCCGCGAGCGTGGCGAGATGGACGACCGAGCGCCCGAGGCGGTCGAGGCGCCACACGGTGATGGTGTCCCCGGCCTTGGCGACCGACAGCAGCCGGTCCAACCCCGGCCGGATGGCTTGGGCGCCGCTGACGCCATGGTCCGCGAACATGTCCTCGTCGGTGACGCCAGCCGCGCGCAGCGCGTCCGTCTGTAACGCCATGTCCTGATCGTCGGTCGAGACACGCGCGTAGCCCAGCAGCCGACCCATTCTGCCCTCCAATTTTGCAACAGCCTTCTGCAACAATGAACCCGTTGATCTGCCTGGGTCAAGGTTCTGTTGCAGAAGGAAATCATTCTGCAACGACCGCTGGTCGGGTTAGGGTGTTCTAAAGTTACACAGACGGTGAGCTTGGCTCCCCGTCGCGTGGCTGCGATACCTTGGCCGCCTCGAAGGCTTGCAGATCTAGAATGGCGCGGCGAATGCTTCGGTAGTCGTCGGGGGGCACATCAACGTAGCCCCCATCGTCCTCATCGCCTTGAGGCAGCAAGCCACTCGGAGCCCGAGCGGTTGTCACGAGAAGATCGACATAGCATCCATAGTCTAGCTTGTAGACGTCGTAGCGGACGCCAGGAGCGTCGTGGCTTGAAATGCTCTTTTTGAGGATGTGCAGCAACCGGGAGTCAAAGAGCGTGTCGATCAGAGGGTGGCGCTGGTGCGAGACCAGCAGAAAAGCCCTGGCGCGTCGGTGGGCAATGACTTGGTCGATAACCCAGTGCAGCAAGTTGCTCATGTCTGGATCCGACCTGAGGACAGTAGATTTGTCGCGCTGGAACCAGTCACGCGCAGCCGCACGGACATCCTGGACGCCAATGAGGCGTCCATATGCACGGCGGGCAACGGTGGCTGCCAAGTAAACCGCATCACGAGGCACGCCTTCAACGGCACGCACGAACTCCTCAAACGCAGTGATCTGCGTAAATGTTTGGTTGATGAACTCTCCCGGCGATTGTGGCCCCTCGTGTGCTTCAAGACCATCCGTGGCGCGGTAATGTTTGAACAGCAGGCTGGCAAAGAAGCTCATCGCCCTGCTGGCGTCATTGTCGAACACCATGAAGTCGTCGAGGTTTACGTCAGCCCCAGCATCGGCTCCGAGTTCGATGCCCACATACTCGCCCTTGCGGCGGATGCTCAGGTTGGACCGATACTCGATCGCGGCGATCTTTACAACCATACCAGTCAGCGGCAAAACGCAACGCCGCAGCAGGTCTGCGAGGTACGGCTGGATGTCGAGCGGAACCTCGCTCCATTCATCCAGTAACAGCCACACACGGCGGCCGCCGAGCATCTCGATAACAGCCTTCAACTCGCTCTGGACGGTTCCAAACTTCACGTAGTACGTCTCAGTGCCCGTTCGCTTGATCGACTCCCGGCTCGTATTGGCGGACTGCTGTCCGTCGCTGATCTTTCCGGTCAACGTGGCCCCTGTACGACTCATCGACCAGCCTAACTCGCTCCCCGACTGCCGAGTGTTCGAGGCTGAGGTTTCCGACGAACGCTCGATTGGTCCGACAACTTCGACCGTAGAAATGGCAGCAGCAAGTTCGTCGAGCTTGGGGCCAAGTTTAGATAGGTCGAGCTCCTCGGCGTGGTCGATAGCGACAGTGGTAATGGCGTCGTGCAGTGCCTGGAGAACGTCCAGCAGAAGCGGCGTAGCCCGCTGCGCGTGGGTCTTCTCCCGGTCGTTGTAGATGGAACCGTTCGATCCGATGGACCGGAGATCGAGATAGAGAGCGATGTCACCGTTCGCCTGAACGGACTCATGCAGGTACTTCAGGACATGGGTCTTGCCCGTACCACGGCGGCCGAAGACGACCTGATGGTCGGTTGTCGTCACCGATGCCAACAGTGGGGCCGCGTCCACAAAAGTCTCGGTGAGCTTCCCATCATCAGCGCGCTCAGCGCGCTTCTCGATCTTCAGGAGGCAGTCATGAATCGTTAAGGCCATGTCACCCACACCCACAACTTTTAGAGCACGAGAACAATGCCCCGTCACGGGAAGCGCTGCAAGCAGGCAAGGTGAGTCAACCGACGCGCAGCCCTTTAAGGCTGTGAGACTTCCGTCTCAAAATCCTGTTCGCACATCATTGAGACGACCTCAGGCAGGGCACCAGTCTGTCCCGCAGGGGCAGGCTCCCACGGGACGTTACGCCGCCAGAGCCACTCGCCGGGCGGGCATCGACCAAGCACCGGGCAATACCTTTGCAAGCTGATCGGCCGCCCCTGCTGGCCAGCCACGCAGGACCAGCGCCACATCGAATGGCGCTGGTCCCCTCGGGCCATCCGGACCGCTGAAGCTCAGGCGACGTCCCAAGAACACCACGTCGGCGC
>JAEZEY010000367.1 GCA_023432845.1 Pseudomonadota bacterium | reverse complement strand
CCGGTGTCGAGGATGACGGTGCGCTCCTTGCCGACGATCGCCCAGACGAAATAGTCGAGCGGCATCGGCACGTCGTGTGTGTCGCCGCCGATGAAGTTGTCGGGCGAGTTGCGCTCATGCCGGCCGTACTTGACGGCATAGATTTCGTAAGTGTCGTCGCTCATGCTGTGCTCCCGGCGCTGTTCGATGTCACTTCTTGCCGTCGATCTCGTTGAAGACCTCGCGCGCGATGCGGAATGAGTCAACCGCCACCGGCACGCCGGCATAGATCGCGATCTGCATGAACACTTCGCGGATTTCGTCGCGCGTCATGCCGTTCTTCAGCGCGCCCTTGATGTGGGTCTTGAGCTCATGCGGGCGGTTCATCACCGACAGCATAGCGAGGTTGATCATGCTGCGGGACTTCAGCGGCAATCCGTCGCGGCCCCAGACGTAGCCCCAGCAATATTCGGTCAGCAGCTCCTGAAGTGGCATGCTGAAGTCGTCGGCGTTCTTGAAGGCGTTATCGACGAACTCGGCGCCGATGACCGACTTGCGGATTTGCAGGCCGCGGTCGAAGGTTTCCTTGCTCATGATCTGATCTCCGTTGTCCTTATTGCTGTCACGCCGCGACGTGGTCGAGTGCGTCAATGAGGTAGGGACGGAAACCGGAATAGTTTTCGATCATGGGGAAGTGGCCCATGCCCTTCATCATTGTATAACGCGAGCCCTTGATCGCCGCTGCGACCTGTTCGCTCATCGCCGGTGTGCAGGAATAGTCGAACTCGCCCGTGAGGAGCGCTACCTTGCAGCGCGACGTGTCGATCGTCTTGATGTCCTCCCGCGCATCCCAGTCGAGGCTGTAGAAATGCACATCGCCCTGGTACACGCCCGGACCGGATTGGCTGTAGTACCACCAGTTCTCGCGGCGATTCTGCTCGGGGCTGGAGGGCGAATTGAGGCCGTAGGTATAGCTGGCGCACAATTCGCCGCCGTGAATGGCGGGATGATGCAGGAACTCGTTGTAGCGGCCCGGCGCATGGGCCGAGCTTTCGAGCCCGACGATGCCGCGGATTTCGTTCTGATAGTCGGCGGCAACCTTGAGCACGATGGCGCCGCCCATCGAACAGCCCATCACGATCGGCCGGTCGAGGCCGAGCGCGATCCACACCGCGCGGATGATCTCCATGTACAGCTTGGTGGTCAGCCGCGGCTTTTTCAGCCACCACTTGTCCGGCGGCGTCGAGCGTCCGTGATAGGGCAAATCGAAGCCGATGACGCGGAAGCGGTCGGTCACGTCCTTGTCGTTCATCACATGACGATACTGCCGGGAGTCGTTGCCGGCGGTGTGCAGGCAGAGCAGGGGAATGCCTGTGCCCGCTTCCTCGACGAACAGCCGGTGCTTCTCGCCGGCGATGTCGACGGTGATGTAGCGGCCGACGATAGGCTCGAAATCAGGCATTGGGAGCTCCCGTCTCGCGCATGATGTTCATCATGCGATGAAGCGCGCGCGCATTCTGCATGGCGATCAGACTGTCGCCTTCGATGACGAAGTCCGGCACGCGCATCAGCATGGCGAAGAAGTCATGGTAGAGCGGCGGCGGGTTGGGGCTGAGGAACTTGCGCCAGACATCAACCGGCGCGCGGAAACCGAACGGCGCCCGCACGTCGAAGCGCGGCGCGGCGATGATATCGACGATCTTGCCCTTGTCGACGACGAGCGCGTGGCGGGCATCGCCGAATGTCAGCGTGAAGGTCGTGCTCAGCCAGTCGCCGATCACGTCCATCTCGGGGTCGGCGTTGACGCGCGCACGGTAGCGGTCGAACCAGGATGTTCCGGGAAATTCACTCATCGGTGGTCCATTTCTTCATCCGTTTCGGCCCTGGAAACACGGCCCACATTAAATGGGTTATCCGGCGGCGGCCCATGCGGGCTGCCGCCGGATGCATTCATCGCAGGCCGCTACTTCTTCGGCCAGTTCGCCTTGGCCATCGCCAGTTCGGGCGGGTAGATCGTCACCGGAGTGCCGTTCTGCCACTGAATGATGGTGAGGCCGGCGCCTTCACGCCGTCCGTCCGGTCCGAACTTGATCTTGCCGGACGGATAGAACTTCGACGGTCCGCCATCCATGGTGCGCAGAGCTTCGGCAACGGATTCGCGATCGGCCTTGCCGGCCTTCTCGAGCGCGTCGCGCATCACCAGAATGTCGGCATAGGTGGAGATCGCGTTCTGCGTCATCCACGGCTCGTTGTACTTCTTCTTGAGCTCCGCGATGATGTCTTCGTGGCCCTTCGAGCCCCAGCTGCCGACGGCGCCGATCATGCCGTCGAGCAAATCGGGCGACATGGTCTTGAGCATGTCGGGCTCGAACATCGCGATGCCGAAGGCGATGGTCGGAACGCGACCCTTGCCCATGCCCATCTCATTCATCTTCTCGAGCACCAGCTTGGCGTCGGAGATGACGGTCGGCAGGAAGAAGAACAGGTCCGGTCGAGTGGTGCGGATCTTCTGCACCAGCGGGGTCGCATCGGCGAGCGGCGGCGTAAAGGTTTCGTCGACCACGAGCTCGAGGCCGTGTTCCTTCAGCAGCTT
>JAEZEY010000288.1 GCA_023432845.1 Pseudomonadota bacterium | reverse complement strand
GATCGTGATCACCGGGTCACGGCGCTATCGCGCCGGCCCGGTGATGATAGAGCATGTGCACTGTCTCTTCATCGTCTTCGCCAGAAACTCGAAGGTCCGCTTCCACGCCAGATCGGCGGCGTCCTGGCGAAAGCTCGGGCGGTCGTCGTTGGAGAAGGCGTGCGGCGCGCCCGGATAGACATAAGTCTCCGCCTGCGGCTGCTTCTTTTTGATCTCCTCGACGACGGACATCGGGATGCTTTCGTCCTTCTCGCCGAAATGCATCTGCACCGGGCACGTCGGCTTCTCGTCGGCAAACTTGCCGATGGCGCCGCCGTAGAACGACACCGCGGCGGCAAAGCCCGGGATGCGGCAGCCGGCGAGGAACGCGACCGAGCCGCCCATGCAGAAGCCGATGATACCGATCGGGCCGACGTCTTTCAGCTCGGCCTTGGCGGCCGCCACGTCCAGCATCATGTGATCCCAGTTCAGATTGCCGAGAAAGCTGCGCGCATGCGCGATCTCGTCGGCCGAGTAGCCGCTGTCGAAGTCGCGCTCGAAGCGGTCGAACATCGCCGGCGCGATGGCGGCATAGCCGTGCTCCGCCAGCGTATCGCAGATGTGGCGGATATTCTTGTTGACGCCGAAGATTTCCTGAATGACGACCATGCCGCCTTTCGGCGCGCCTTTCGGGTCGGCGCGATAGGCGCCCAGGGTGTGGCTGTCGCTGGCGGTGAGCGTGAGCTTGGTGCCCATGGAACCTCCGAAGTGAATAGTCGTGACGAACGTCGCCGGCAGCGCGCGTTCTAGCATGTGGCCGAGTTGCTGCCAGCTTTGTCATCACCGGGCTTGTCCCGGTGATCCCGCTTAGGGATGCACTATGCCACCTAAGCGAGATGGCCGGGTCAAGCCCGGCCATGACAGGATCAGAACAGCTTAGCCAATAATTCGTATGAACGCCGGCGCGCCTGATGGTCGTGGATCATGGTCGTGACCATAACCTCGTCCGCCTGCGTCGCCGCGATCAATACGTCGAGTTTCGCCTTCACCGTCGCCGGTGAACCGACCGAGAGCTTGGTGCGGTTCTGTGCGACGCGCGCGCTCTCCGCCGGTGAATACTGGTAGACCAGAGCTTCCTCGGGCGAGGCGAGCGGCAGGAATTCGCCCTTGTTGCGCCGGGTGAAATTGAGGTCGATCGTGGAGGCTAGCCGATCGGCTTCCTCGTCGGTGTCGGCGCAGACGACGTGCGTGCCGAGAATGGCATAGGGTTTGTCGTGCGACACCGACGGCTTGAAGCTGTCGCGATAGATGCGCATCGCCACCTCGGCCGGGAACGTCGCGAAGTGGTGGGCGAACGCAAAGGCAGCGCCGATCTGGCCGGCGAGCTGCGCGCTGTAGTCCGACGAGCCGAGCAGAAAGATCGGCGGCAGCTTCACTTCCGACGGCATGGCGTAGACCTTGCTGAACGGATGACCTTCGGGAAACTGCCGGGTCTCCAGCGCCATCAGCTCGGAGAAGCGTTCGAGAAAGTCGTCCTCCTCGCTGACGTTCTGGCGTCGGCGCAGCATGTAGGAGGTCACCTGATCGGTTCCCGGCGCGCGGCCCAGGCCGAGGTCGATGCGGTCGGGGAACAGAGCCTCCAGCACCTTGAAACGCTCAGCCACCGTCAACGGCGCGTGGTTGGGCAGCATGACGCCGCCGGAGCCGACGCGGATGCGCGGCGTGGCTGCGGCGATCTGTCCGATCATGATGTCGGGCGCCGACGAGGCGATCATGGGCATGTTGTGGTGTTCTGCCACCCAGTAGCGGACATAGCCGAGTTTGTCGGCGAGTTGCGCCAGATCGATGGAATTGCGCAGCGCCTGGGCGCCGGTCGAGCCGGCGGACACCGGCGACAGATCGAGAACGGAGAGGGCGGTCATGAGTTCTCTTGAGCAGGAGGCCGGCAGGAAATTGCTACCCGTAGAAAGACATCGTGCGCGGCCGGGTCAAGCCCGGCGATGACACCTATGCGTGACCGCAATTTGCGGTTTTCAGGCGCCTATGGCGACGGCTATCATCGTGCCTACATGACGACGAAGACAGAGGGGTTTTGCCGATGGCTTCGCTGATGGAATTCAAGGTGCCGCCCGGCGCGCAGCCGCGCCCGGAGGACTACGACTTCGATCTCGACCGCGCGCTGTCGTCGGTCGTCGGCCTGCACTCGATCATCCCGCACGATGCCTTCACGGCGGACACGCTCGGCGTCGAGCGCGCCGGCAATGGTGTGCTGATCGGCGACGGCCTGGTGCTGACCGTCGGCTATCTCATCACTGAGGCCGAGACGATCTGGCTGCATTTGCCGGATGGCCGCGTCATGGAAGGCCATGCGCTCGGCGCCGATCAGGAGACTGGCTTCGGTCTGGTGCAGGCGCTCGGCCGGCCCAATCTGCCGATGCTCGAGCTCGGCTCGTCGCGCGATGTCGACCTCGGCGACCGCGTCGTCATCGGCGCCGCCGGCGGACGGAAGCAGTCGCTCGCGGCGCGCGTGGCGGCGCGGCAGGAGTTCGCCGGTTACTGGGAATATCTGATCGACGATGCGATCTTCACCTTCCCGGCGCATCCGCACTGGGGCGGCACCGGGCTGATCTCGTCGCGTGGCGATCTCGTCGGCATCGGTTCGCTGCAGATCGAACGCGCCACCGGCGGTGAGAGCGGCGGCGCCGGCGAGCATCTCAACATGATGATCCCGATCGACCTGTTGAAACCGGTGCTGAATGACTTGTCGCGGTTCGGCCGCGTCGATCGTCCGGTGCGGCCGTGGCTCGGCATCTTCACCACCGAGATCGAGGAGACTTTGGTGATCGTCGGCGTCGCCGACAAGGGCCCGGCGGCGCGCGCCGAGATCAAGACCGGCGACATGATCGTCGCGGTGGCCGGACAGAAGGTGACGACCCTGGCGGAGCTCTATCGCGGCATCTGGGCGCTCGGCACCGCCGGCGTCGAAGTACCGCTAACCTTGCATCGCGACGGCGTCACCTTCGACGTGCGGGTGAATTCATCCGACCGCAACAAATTCCTCAAGGGCCCGCAGGTGCACTGAGGCTTACCCCGCCTCGATTTTGTCCACCCGGTCCGGAAAGAAGGCGAGGTGGTCCTTGATCGCGGCCACCGCCGGATAGGGCTGCTCGTAGCTCCACACCGCGTTCTCGGCAGTGCGGCCGTCCGCCGTGACGCTGAAGTAGCTGGCATCGCCTTTGTAGGGGCAATGCGACGCGTGCGCGGTGCGCGTGAGCAGCGCCATGTCGGCATCTTCGCGTGGAATATAGTAAACAGAGGGATAACGCGCCTCCGTCAGCGCCAGGGCCCGCGTCGTGTCGGCGATCGTCCGGCCGGCGAAAATGACGCGGACGCGGCCGACGTACTGCGAAATCCCGATCGGATGGTCGGGTCCGGGCGGTTTCATGGTGTCTTATTCTCCTGCGGCGCGCGGCCGACGGATCGATGTCGCTCAATTTGGCAATGTAGATGAAGGTTCGCGAGGGACGCGCGCGGAACAAACGCAACAAATTGAAAAATAGGCTTTAGCGAATTTGACAGGGTTTGGGCGGTAGGTTCGTCCTGCTTTATGAAAGGTTACCGGGCGCGCGTATGCCGAAAAGTCCGCTCGATTCGATGATTCAGGGGCTGAACATCCTCGTGGTGGACGGCAACGCCTACATGCGCAAGGTCACGCGCATGATGCTGATGAATCTCGGCGCCAAGCTGGTCATAGAGGCTGCCGACGGCTTGGCCGCACTCGAGCAGATCCGCAACAGCGATCCCGACGTAATGCTGCTCGACTGGGACATGCCGCTGCTCAATGGCATGGAAGTCGTGCGCATCGTCCGTTCGCCCGGCGTGTTTCCGCGGCCGAACCTGCCGATCATCATGATGACCTCGCGCGCTCACCGCTCGTCGGTGGTTCAGGCGCTGCATGCCGGCATCAACGAGTTCCTGGTCAAGCCGACCTCGGCCAAGGCGCTGCACGATCGCCTGAGCTCGATCGTGATCAATCCGCGCCCGATGGTGCAGCTTGGCGATGCCTATGTGCCGCAGCCGCGCAAGATGTCGACCGGCCTTGAACTCGATCCCGCCGACGTTAGCCGCTAACGACTCGAAACCGCTCCAAGGCTGGCGCTCGCCGCCTTAGGCGTTCTAAACTCCCGCGCAACAAAAGTCGGGGGAGTTCATGACCAGCCATTCCATGCGTCTGCCGGGCAGCGGCACCTTTCTCGGCCGCGCTCACGCGCCGGGGACCGCGCATCCGCTGGTCGTCACCGTCCGCGACGGCGCGGTCGTCGATATCACCTCGGCGCATGCGCCGACCGTTCGCGACGTCTGCGAGCTGGACGACCCCGCCGCCTATGTGCGCGGCGCCAAGGGCAGAACCATCGCGACGCTCGACGCGATCACGGTGGGAAGCCTCACCCATGCCGGCAGCGCCATACGGCTGCTGTCGCCGGTCGATCTGCAGGCGGTGAAGGCATCGGGCGTCACCTTCGTCGTCAGCCTCCTCGAGCGTGTCATCGAGGAGCAGGCCCGCGGCTCGGCTGCCAAGGCCGACGCGATCCGCGCCGACATTCACGGCCTGATCGGCGAGGACCTGTCGAAGCTCAAGCCGGGCTCGCCCGAAGCCATGGCGATCAAGGCCAAGCTGATCGCGCGCGGCGTCTGGTCACAGTATCTCGAAGTCGGCATCGGCCCGGACGCCGAGATTTTCACCAAATGCCAGCCGATGTCGTCGGTCGGTTTCGGCGCGGATATCGGCCTGCTCGAGCAATCGACCTGGAACAATCCGGAGCCGGAAATCGCGGTCATCGCCGCCAGTTCCGGCCGCATCATCGGCGCCACGCTCGGCAATGACGTCAATCTGCGCGACATCGAAGGCCGTTCGGCGCTGCTGCTCGGCAAGACCAAGGACAACAACGCCTCCGCCGCGCTCGGGCCATTCATCCGGCTGTTCGACGACACCTTCTCCATCGCCGATGTGAAAAAGGCGCAGGTCAATCTCACCGTGGAAGGCACCGACGGCTTCTTCCTCGAAGGCTCGAGCTCCATGGCCGAGATCAGTCGCTCGCCCGAGGAACTGGTCGCGGCCGCGATGGGGCCGCATCACCAGTATCCCGACGGCATCGCGCTTTATCTCGGCACCATGTTCGTGCCGTCCAAGGACCGCGGCGAAGCCGGGCAAGGCTTCACGCACAAGATCGGCGACATGGTCACGATCTCGTCGGACAAGTTCGGCGCGCTGGTCAACCGCGTGAAATATTCGCCGGATTGCCCGCACTGGACCTATGGCACCCGCGCCCTGATGCGGGATCTGGCAGCGGCGAAGCTGATTTGACGCTTGCGCCGGCCACTCGCGGCCTGCATCGCAGCTCTAGGCTTTCGGGCTGGCCGGGGAATCGGCCGGCGCCTGCGCGGAAGCCGTCGGGCGGCCATCCGGTGCGGCGCTCAGCGTGCCCCAACCGGAGCCGCCTTCGTCGGGGGACAGCGTGCGCTGCACCTCCCGGTGCCGAAAAATGTGAGCCTTGGCGATCATGATGGCGCTCACGGGCGCGGTCAGGAACATGAACAGCGTGATCAGGACTTCATGGATGCCCGCCACCTGTTTCACCGCGACGAAGTAGATCAGCGATGCGATCAGCAGCGAGCCGATGCCGAGCGTGGTCGCCTTGGTCGGGGCATGCAGCCGGCGCATCGTGTCTGGCAGTTTGGCGAGGCCGAACGAGCCGACGAACAGGAATACGGCACCGATCACGATGAACAATGCGCTGACGGCTTCGAAGATCACGGCCATGGCGTTCACTCGATCACATTGCCGCGCAGCAGGAACTTGCAGAACGCCACCGTCGAGACAAAGCCGACCATGGCGAACAGCAGAGCGGCTTCGAAATACATGGCCGTGCCGAACCACATGCCCGCGAGTACGATCAGGCCGATCGCGTTCACGACCATCGTGTCCAGAGCCAGGATGCGGTCGGTCGCGTCCGGCCCCGCGATCAGGCGGTAGATACTCAGCAACAGCGAGCCCGAGATGGCGACCAGCGCGAACATGCAGGCTGCGGCGATCATGCGAAAATCCTCATCAGGCGGCTCTCGTAGCGCGATTTGATGCTGGCGACCGTGTCGGCGGGATCGGTCGTCTCCAGGCAATGCACCAGCAGCGAGCGGCCGTCAGCGCTCACATCCGCGGTCACTGTGCCCGGAGTCATCGTGATCGTTCCCGCCAACGTGGCGATCGCCTCGGGATTTTTCAGGTCGAGCGGCACGGTGACGAACTGCGACTTGAGGCTGACGCCGCGACGGAACAGCAC
>JAEZEY010000275.1 GCA_023432845.1 Pseudomonadota bacterium | reverse complement strand
CGGTTCCGAATTGGAACTGTGGCGGCAAGGCGCGGCGCTGGCCAGCATCCCGGTCGATTTCGCGGCTCACGACTCCACGTCAGGCATCGCCACGCTGGCCGAAGGCGGCGTCGACATTTGCGTGCTCGACGGTGCGCTGCCGGATGCTGTCAAATCGGCGGCGCTGGCTTCGACCAGGGCGCTGCGGTCGAAGCCCCACCTGTTCGTCCGCGCCGTGCGCGGCGTGGTGCCGCCGAACGGCATGACCGGCACGCTGACAAAGCCCGCCGATGTCGCCGATGCCCACCGCATGGTCGAGCTCTGTGTCCGCACCAAGAGGCCGACACGGGTGCTCATCGTCGACGATTCCAGCACGATGCGCGGCATCGTGCGCAAGATCCTGTCGGCGAGCCGTTTCCGGCTGGATTTGCACGACGCGGCCGAAGGGCTGGAAGCGCTTGCCCGGCTGCGGCAGGGGCCGTTCGACCTGGTGTTCCTCGATTACAGCATGCCGGGCTTGGACGGCTGCGAAACCCTGTCGGAAATCAAGCGGGAAGCGCCGCAGGTCGCTGTGGTGATGATGACGGCGGTGGCCGAGAATGATGTGGCCGACCGGGCCACCGCCCTCGGCGCGCTGGGCTTTCTGCGCAAACCGTTCTACCCGGCCGACATCGACCGTCTGCTCGACCGTTATTACGGCTTCGCCCCCTGAAGGGCGGCGCGCTTCGGTAACGGTGAGGGCAAGGCGCCGGTTACTGGCGCGGCAGGTCGACGGAGAATTCGCCGTTGCGGATGCGGGCGGCGAGGCCCTCGGTGAAGGCGGCCGCCGCTTCCTCGCCATAGGTGGAGACGAATTCGGCCAGCGCGGCGAACAGGCAGGCCTGCGCCAGGCAGTCGCCATCCACGCCGTCCATGCGCGCTTCCGCCCAGGCCTCGTTCAGATAGCTCAGCGCCACGCGCTTCTGCTCATGGTCCGGCACCGGCTCGCGCATGTGCGTTGATCGCTCGGGAGTGTTCATTACGTACCTTCGTCCCCTGCCGCCTCGAAAACGGGCGTCAGTCCCAACACCCGGAAGACCCTATCACGGGGGGCTTGCGGCAATAGCCCACACCTAAAGGAAAGGTTAATGGCTGTGGTCAAATGTGAACTCCGCCGCGGGGAGGCGGACACGGGCGCGCGGCGCCGGGAACGTCCGCCTAGTTGGCGTAGCGCGCGGTGATGTCGCGGGCGATCCGGGCGCCTTCGTCGAGATAGCGGCGGATCGCCAGGTCGGCCGCCGGCGTGCAGGTGCGGTAGGTTTGCTCGAAGCCGCGATAGCCGCGGTTGAAGCGGGCGACGATCTGGCGGCGGCGCTCGCCGCTGGGGGCCTCACTGTCGATCAGGGCCTGCATCTCGTTGCGCCATTTCTGACCCTCATTCGAGCCGCAGACCGTACGCAGATATTGCAGCGAGCCGAGGATCTCGGCTAGCCGCTGCAGATCGGCATCGTAGGGCGCGGGCGCGGAATCCTGGACCGGTACCGCGGCGAGCGGCGCCGATTGCGCCTGCGCCGGAAGGGCGGCCAGGCAGGTCAGGAGAGCGACTGCTGCAATTCGTCGAAGCAAGATCGGGACTCGATGGAGTTGGCGTCCGACATATGCGCCGGCAGCATGGCATCCGCAAGGCGTATGCGGCGGGCCGGTCCCGGCCTAGCGCGGGTTGCCGATGAGATCGACCGCCGCCGCCACGATCTCGGCGAGGCCGTCGGTGGTTTTCAGGCCGTCGAATTCATGCGGCGCCAGCCAGCGCGCATCGTCGAGCTCGTCATTGAGCCGAAGTTCGCCGCCCCGCAGGCGCGCGGCAAAGCACAGGATGACGAAGTGCCGTTCGACGCGGCCCTCCTTGTCACGCAGGATAGCCTCGCGATGTCCGGCGAGAGCCACCGGCTCGATCGCCAGCGCGGTCTCTTCGCGGACCTCGCGGATCGCGGCCTCGAACAGGGTTTCGCCGGGTTCGACCACGCCGCCCGGCATGGTGTAGAGCGCGATCGCCGGCTTGCGGGCCCGGCGCACGGCCAGCACGCGGCCGTCATGCACGATGGCCGCGGAGACGGCGAGGAAGGGGCGTTGCGGATAGGCGCGGGGGTCGGTCATGGCTCTGTCGCTCGGACTCTGCCTAGCACGTCCTCGAGCGCCTTGCCTCAACCGATCATGCGGTCAACGGCTGATTGCGGCGTTCGATCGGAGCCATGGACGCGCTGACCGTTAATAACGGCGCTCGCTTGCGCGGCGAGCAGTCTGAGCCAGCCAGCCGCGCGTTCGGCGATTCCGGCACTGATGCGCGCGTTCGGCTCCGCTTCGATCTCCTTGCGGGCGTGTTCGACCAAGGTGATCATGGTCTCGGTTAGGATCTCGAGCGTGTCGCGCGTTATCGGGTCGGCACTTTCGTAGGCGGCGATGGCGCGATTGCGTTCGGTGAAACCGGACTGACGGAAATGTTCGCAGTAGCTCATCGGCGCCCAGGCGCGCAGGACGTCGCGGCAATCCGGACAGGCCGGCAGCATCTCCAGAAGCATGATGGCTTCGTTGAAGTGATTGAGGTAATCAGTGGCGAGGCCGGTGACGGGATTGATGTACGCGACAGCCGCCGGTTCAGTGGCGCGCCGAGCGGGTGAGAAGGCGTCGTCGCCTTGCTCGTCCATCGCGATGGCCCTGTGTTGAACCCGAAACAACGAATTTCCCCGGTCAGCCTTTCGTTTTGGTTTGTTATACTATGTTAAGTTAAGACGCGCTTAAGCGCGGCGGCTTCAACGGGACCTGACGATGTGCGGGCGCTACACACTGACGGCTTCGCCTGAAGCCATTCGCAATTTTTTTCGGTATGCGGAAAGGCCGAGTTTTCCGCCGCGCTATAACATAGCACCGACGCAGCCGATCGCGGTCGTTCGCCTCATAAATGGGCAGCGACAATTCGCCTTGATGCGTTGGGGCTTGCTGCCGTCCTGGGTGAAAGATCCGAAGGCCTTTTCACTGATCGTCAATGCTCGTGGCGAAAGCGTCATCGAGAAGCCCGCCTTTCGCGCCGCCATGAAACGACGCCGTTGTCTGATACCGGCGGACGGCTTTTACGAGTGGAAGGCCGGGCGGCCGCGCAAGCAGCCTTATTACATCCATGCCAGATCCGGAGAGCCGCTGGCCTTCGCCGGCTTGTGGGAGACCTGGACCGGACCCAATGGTGAGGAACTCGATACCGTCGCGATCGTGACCACCGACGCCAACCGCACCGTCAGCCCGCTGCACGACCGCATGCCAGTGATCGTGCCGCCGGAAGCGTTCGATCTCTGGCTCGATTCCGACCATGCCGACGCCACGGCTGCGGCGGCGCTGATCACGCCGGCGCCCGATAGTCTCCTGGAAGTCTGGCCGGTCTCGACCGACGTCAACCGCGTCGCCAACGATAACGCGCATCTGATACAGCAAGTCGCGGAAGACGCTGAGCCAACGCCGGCGGCGCCACTGGCGCCCAAGGCGGCTGCGGGCAAGAAGGCCAAAGCCAAGGACGACGGGCAGGGCGTATTGTTCTAGGCAATTCGGCTCGACAGCGGGAACC
>JAEZEY010000271.1 GCA_023432845.1 Pseudomonadota bacterium | reverse complement strand
GCCTCAAGCGCCTTTTCCCGCGCCTTGTTCCACACTTTTTCGTCGAGCGTTTTATCCGCCAGCACCCGCTTGCTCCCCTCGACTTGCTGCATCGCCGCTTTCACCTGACTCCGCTGTTTGTCAATCGCCTGCTGTAAATACGTTATGTATTGTTGAATGAATTGTATGTCGGAAATCAGAATTGGCGCTTCTGACACAGTAGCAAGCCGCTGTTGCTGCTTCTCCTGCTCCTCCAGCAACGCTTCAAGCGATATTTCTTCAGCCTTCAGCTTGCCAAATGCGGACGACAGCACCCATTCCGCCTGCGTCTTTTCGTTTTGCTTCAAATCGACAATCTTTTGCAGCGGAAAATGAAATCGCACCGTTTACTCCTCCATTCGCCGAATTCAATATTATCCGAACAGCTTCGCCAGCTTTGACTGCGCTTCAGCCAGATCTACCTTTTCATTCGTTCTTTGCTGTGTAAAGCCCCAAATGTTATGAATATGAGCCAACGATTCGTCGATTTGAGCATTGGAGCCCTTTTGGTAGGCGCCGATGTTGATCAGGTCCTCGGATTCATAATAGATGGACATAAGGCGCTTCAGCTTTTCTGCTTGCAACTGCTGATCGTCGGATACAATCTCCTTCATAACGCGGCTAACGCTGGCCAGCACATCAATGGCCGGATAATGTCCCTTGTTGGCCAGCTTGCGATCCAGTACAATGTGTCCGTCCAATATGCCCCTCACCGCGTCGGCAATCGGCTCATTCATATCATCCCCGTCGACCAACACGGTGTAAAAGGCGGTAATCGAACCTTTGGAGGCGGTACCGGCTCGCTCGAGCAGCTTCGGCAAGCTGGCAAACACCGAAGGCGTGTAGCCGCGTGTCGCCGGCGGCTCGCCAATCGCCAATCCAACCTCGCGCATAGCCATTGCGTAGCGGGTAACCGAATCCATCATCAGCATGACATTCAGCCCTTTGTCGCGAAAAAATTCCGCTATCGCCGTAGCGATCAACGCGCCTTTAATGCGGATAAGCGCCGGTTGGTCGGACGTGGCGACAACAACGACCGAACGGGCCAGCCCTTCCGGGCCGAGATCGCGCTCGATAAAATCAAGCACCTCGCGCCCGCGCTCGCCGACCAGCGCGATGACATTAACATCGGCCGACGTGTTGCGCGCCACCATACCAAGCAACGTGCTTTTCCCGACGCCCGATCCGGCGAATATGCCGACGCGCTGGCCTTTACCGATCGTCAGCAGCCCGTCGATGCAGCGTATGCCAACGCTGAGCGGCTCAAGCACCCGCGGCCGCCGCAACGGGTTGCCGGGCTTGTTGTGCGTCGAGTACTCGCCCATCCGCGCCGGCAGCAAGCTTTCATCAAGCGGCTCGCCGATGCCGTTCAGCACTTTGCCAAGCAGCTCGAACCCTACCTTGGCCATTAACGGCTTGCCGGTTGCGACAACCTCGCAGCCCGGTCCGATGGCATACAGCTCGCCCAGCGGCATCAGGATGACCCTGTTATCGCGGAAGCCGACGACCTCCGCTTTAATCGGGACGTCGCTTTTCGTGTTGTAGATGAGGCACACATCGCCAACCGCCGCCTCCGGACCTTCAGATTCGATTGTCAGGCCGATCACTCGCGTCACTCTGCCATTCATGCGCACCGGATCGATATGCTCCAGATGATGAATGAACCTCGCCACATCCAGTTCAGGCTTGCTGATCATCGACCGCATCCCCCCGTTTCACCAAATCAAGCAACGCTTGTTTGATTTCCAGCAATTGCGTGTCTACTCGCGCATCAATCGTACCAAACGATGTTTTAATTACACAGCCGCCGTCTCCGACCGATGCGTCCGGGTAAATGCGCAGCTCAGCCTGTGCGTCAATATGGTTTTCTAATTCCTGCCTGACACTTTGGATATATGCAAAATGGGCCGGAGCCACACAAAGCGCGATCGTACTCTTATCGTTGCAACGCCTCAGCGCCGCAGCTACCATGTCGACGATCCAGTCTTGCTCAAGCTCGATGCTGCGACCGACAATTTTCGCGGCGATCGAGCAGCTCAGCTCCAGCAAAAACGGCTCGGCCTCGCTAACGGTTTGCCGCGCAAGCGCGTGCGCCTGCTCCAGCACTTGCCGCGCTTCCTCCAGCATGCTCTCATACTGCTGCTTGACGTCCCGCTCGGCTTCCGTCTTGCCGACAACGTAGCCCTGCTCCCGCCCCGCTTGCGCAGCGTCGGCGGAAGCTTGCTCGTCGCGGCTTCGTTGCTCGTCCCACCACGCTTGCGCCTCTTGCTTCGCCTGCTCCGCCAGTACGGACGCCTGCTCCTTCGCTTGCCGTACAATGTCCTGCGCGGCCTGCTGCGCGTCGTCGAGCATTTGCCGACTTAGCTGCTCGGCCTCGACAAGCCGCTCGTCCTGCGCCTCGTTCGCATCTCCGGGCTGCTCGTCAATAGCAGGCTCCACAGCGACAAGCATCGCCTCAATCTTTTTTTTGTCGTCAACCGGCACATAATTGGAGGATTTAATCAGATTAGACAATAATATCATCCCCTCCGCCGCGCGCTATAATGATTTCACCTGACTCCTCCAGACGGCGAATCGTAGCTACGATGCGGGTTTGCGCCTCTTCAACATCTCTAAGCCGCACAGGTCCCATATATTCCATTTCTTCGCGGAACGT
>JAEZEY010000260.1 GCA_023432845.1 Pseudomonadota bacterium | reverse complement strand
TTGGCGATGAGATTAACGACCTTGCCGATGTCGCCGATCGACGACTTGAGCTCGTCGACGCTTTTGTTGGCGGCGGTGGCGGCGGTTTCGGCGTCGTCGGTGAGGGCACCCGCGGCCTTGACGCGCTGATCGATCTCGCCGGCCGACTGCGCCAGTTCAACGGTGGCCTCTGCCACCTGACCGGCGTCGCGCCGGGCGTCCTGCGATTGCGTCGCCAGGTCTTCGCTGCGGGCGCGAATGGCGGCGAGCGCCTTGGCCGACGAGCTGGTACCGGAGTGGACGGCTTCGGCGGCCTGCGCCACCTCGCGGATCATGGCGCCAAGGTCGAGTTCGATCAGATCGATCGTCTCGCGCACCGAAGCGGCGAGCGCAGCTGTCGCGATGTCCGGTTCGGGTATGGGGGGCAAGGACTCCACGGCTGGCGCGGAGACGTCGGACAAAATCTGACCGTCTCGCGTCTGCGATGTCGCCTTGAGCCTCATCCCTAGCATGGTGGTATAAGATTAGGCAGGATGGTTAATTTCGACTTAACCTGATCGTCGGCCCCGCATTTCACGGCGGGTGACGTGCGTCGACGATCGGATTCGCATCCTCAACGGCGAGCACATCGGACGGCCGATAAGATTCGACGCGCTGCGGACAGCTATGCAGCTTCGAGGTCACGCCGCAGGAGCGGCCGGTCCTGAAGGCGAAGTAGCGGGACTCAAGCGCTACTGCGTCTTCTCTTTCGGCTCGTCGGCTGGAGCCGACGCGGCGGCTGGCGTCGCCGCCGGCTTCTTCGACTTCGCCTGCTTGAGCGCATCCTGGCGCGCCTTCGGCTCGTAATTGCCGGCGCCCATGCACTTCTTCATGAAGGCATCGCGCTTGGCGCCCGTGAGATTGTCGTGGTCGGCGCCGACCTTGCAGGTTTCCATCTTCTCCTGCTTGGTCGCGGCGCCGGCAGGCGCGGCGGTCAAAGCGAACGGCAGGACGCTCGCCAGCGCGAGCGTGGCAATCTTGATCTGCGACAGGCTCTTCAGCATGGGCATCGTCCCTTCGCTTCAGGTTCCACGCTGCGCGTGGAATGCAAATAGCACGCTTTCATCGGCTTCGGCGTCACCGGGCTGCGGCGATGCGATTCCGCCGTGCCCGATGTGATCGCCGCTTGCGGCTAACTCTTGTCGCCGAGCAACCGCTTGGCCCACCAGCCGCGCTTCGGCGGTTCGGCCGTCGCATCTGGCGTGGTCGACAAGACGACCGGTGCCGGTGCTGGTGGAACTGGGGTCACGGCCGCCATCGGCTCGCTCGCGCTGACAGGCGCAGGCTCGCGGATGGTCGAGCGGCGGCGCGGCGGCGCTTCCGTTGGCGGCTCGGCCGCCGCCGGTGCCGCTTCATGGACCGGAGTCGGCTGCGGGAAGGGTGGTGCCATCAGGCCGGCATCCTCATCGCTGAGCACCGGATGCGGCGCGCCTTCCGAAGTCTCGTGGACGCCCTGTTCGAAGGACGCCGCCGGCTGCTCGCCAGCTTCCTGGCCAATGTCTTGCGAGCCTTCGTCACCGCGCTGGCGGTTACGGCGACCGCCGCGGCGGCCACGACGGCGGCGGCGGCGCTGTTCGCCGTTCTGATCGGCGCCTTCGGCGGCAACTTCTTCGCCGTCCTGTTCAGCTGCGATACCTTCTTCTTCCGGCGAGCCGGCGTCATGATCCTCATGCGCGACGGCGTGTTCGCCGAGGTTCTGCGGCTGAACCTCGGCGCGCTGACGGCCGCGTCCGCGACCACGGCCGCGACGGCGGCGTCGGCGGCGGCCGTCGCGTTCGCCTTCCTCGCCTTCCGACGCCTGGGCTTCGCCTTCGTCCTCGGCGCCTTCGTCTTCATCCTCGTCGGCCGCGCCGGTGGTCGCCTCTTCCTCGTATTCCGGCTCCTCCGGAACGACGAAGTCGTCGCCTTCGACCGTGATGGTCATCGGCGGCGCTGCGGCAGCAATGGCTTTTGCCTGCTCGGCGCTGTGCATCTGCTCGCCGCGCTCGACCATGTACGAGACCTGCGGCGACACGGTCGCGTCGGCCGCGACGGTGATGGTGATGCGGAAGCGCTCTTCGAGCGCGCGCAAATGGGCGCGCTTGTGGTTGAGCACATAGAGCGCGACGTCCGAGCGCGTGCGCACGGTGAGGTTATGGGTGCCGCCCTTGTTCAGCGTGTCCTCGATGGCGCGCAGCAATTGCAGCGCAACCGACGACACCGAGCGCACATGGCCGAGGCCGCCGCAGACAGGGCACTTCTCGGTCGAAGACTCCAGCACCGAAGTGCGGATGCGCTGGCGTGACATCTGAAGCAGGCCGAAATGCGAGATGCGGCCGACCTGGATGCGCGCGCGATCGTGCTTGAGCGCTTCCTTCATGCGCCGCTCGACCGTGCGGTTGTTACGGCCTTCGTCCATGTCGATGAAGTCGATGACGATGAGGCCGGCGAGGTCGCGCAGGCGCAATTGGCGTGCCACTTCGTCGGCGGCTTCGCAGTTGGTCTTGAGCGCGGTGTCCTCTATGTGATGCTCGCGCGTGGCGCGGCCGGAGTTCACGTCGATGGCGACCAGGGCTTCGGTCTGGTTGATGACGATGTAGCCGCCGGAGCGCAGCTGCACCGTCGGCTGGAACATGGCGTCGAGCTGGCTCTCGATACCGTAGCGCGTGAACAGCGGCTGCGCCTCGCTGTAGAGCTTCACGTTCTTGGCGTGACTCGGCATCAGCATGCGCATGAAGTCGCGCGCTTCCTTGTAGCCGGCTTCACCTGCGACGATGACTTCGTCGATGTCCTTGGAATAGAGATCGCGGATCGAGCGCTTGATCAGCGAGCCTTCCTCGTAGACGAGGGTGGGGGCCATCGACTTGAGCGTCAGATCGCGCACCGTCTCCCATAGCCGCAGCAGATATTCGAAGTCGCGCTTGACCTCCATCTTGGTGCGGGAGGCGCCGGCGGTGCGCAGGATCACGCCCATGCCTTCCGGCACGTCGAGCTCCTGGGCGATTTCCTTGAGCCGGCTGCGATCTTCGCCGGAGGTGATCTTGCGCGAGATGCCGCCGCCACGCGCGGTGTTCGGCATCAGGACCGAGTAGCGGCCGGCAAGCGACAGATAAGTGGTCAGCGCCGCGCCCTTCGAGCCGCGCTCTTCCTTGACCACCTGCACCAGCATCACCTGGCGGCGCTTGATGACTTCCTGAATCTTGTAGTTGCGGCGGAAGCGCGGCTTGCGATCCTCGACCTCTTCAAGCGCGTCGGCGCCGCCGACGGATTCCACCGGCTCGGCCTCATCGTCGTGATGATCGTCGCCGTTGCCGTTGTCGTCGCTATCGCTATCGCCATTGCCGATGTCGTTCTCGTCGCCACCGTTCTCGTCGGCGACAATCGACTGAGCGTCCGGCATGAGAGTTTCATCGCCGGTCTCGGCATGATCCTCGCCGCCTTCGGGCTCCATAGCACCGGTCTCATCGACGGCCTCGTCTTCGGCCGGGACTGCGACGTGGGCTGCGACATAGGCCTGCGGCAGTGGCGGCAGGTCGATTTCTTCCGACGTTGGCAGCGGATGCTTGGTCTCGGCAGGCGTTTCGGCCGATATTTCGGTTCCAGCCGGCGCGCCGGCATCGGACAGTGGAAATTCGGTGTGCTCGGCCTCGGGTGGCGTGACGCCGCCCAACGCAGCTTCGCCTAGAACTTCGCTCGCCGTTTCTGCTGCCGCCTCGTTCGACGCTTCGGTCGTTTCGGCGACGGCCTCGGTGCGGCTGGCGTCGCGGGAGCGATCCGACCGGCGGTGACGGTTGCGACGGCCGCCACGGCTGCTACGGCTCTCATGCTCGGCTTCAGCCTGGCGGGCGTCCTGCTCTTCCTGAGCAAGCAAAGCCTGCCGGTCGGCGACCGGGATCTGGTAGTAGTCGGGATGGATTTCGGCGAAGGCCAGGAAGCCGTGCCGGTTGCCGCCGTAATCGACGAACGCCGCCTGTAGCGACGGTTCGACGCGGGTGACTTTGGCGAGGTAGATGTTGCCGCGGAGCTGCTTGCGGTTAGCGGACTCGAAGTCGAATTCCTCGACGCGATTGCCCCGCAGGACGACCACCCGCGTTTCTTCCGGGTGGGTCGCGTCGATCAACATTTTGTCGGGCATTGGAATATCTCACTGAGGCAGTCCGGCCCGCCGGTCCGCGCAACGATGGCGCGAGCCGCGACGCGACCCGATGAACGGATCGACGAAACGGGGAGGATGCCTGATGGGGGTTTGAAGGGTGGGGCGCGTTTTCACGCCGGAACAGGCCAAGGTCCCGAAGCTGGCTGAGGCCCATGCAAAAGCATGCTGTCACGATGGATTCGCGAAAGCGGGGGACCTCGAATGGCTTTTGCTGCGACCTTGGCAGCATAAAATTGCGACCCGTAGCGCTTGCGGCGACGCCAAAAACGGGGCGCTGCCGAGATTTCTCATCGCTGATCGGCTGGAGCGCGGGTGGCCAATACGGGCCAATCGCTGTTCCGGGTGGCCTCGCACCAAGAATCTTGAAGAATCCTGGCACCAAGGGTTTTCGGCTCGCTTCGCCGTCCGTTCGGCCTGCCTCCTTGGGGGACCGATCTGGACTGGCGGGCCGGGATGCCCGAACGCGGCACAACCGGAACTAAACCGTCAGCGCTAACTATGTACGGCTGGAATCTGCCGATGGCAAGCAAGGGGTTGGCGGGGCGCGGCGCAAACGACACACTTTGGCGGCGAATGCCGTCGAAAACGGCCGAGTCGTCTACTTATATTAACCGGCGCGGCGGCGAAT
>JAEZEY010000254.1 GCA_023432845.1 Pseudomonadota bacterium | reverse complement strand
TCCCCACCCGGCTCGCAACGCTCGCCACCCTCCCCGAAGGCGGGGAGGGATAAGCAAGCCCTCGTTTGCACTCCCACCCTCCATCCGCTAGTTTCCGCGGCCATTCGAACGCTTTGTTCATTCCCCCAGACGGTATCTCTAACCCCATGATCGGCCGTCCGAAATTCGTCCTCGCTTCCGGCTCGCCGCGCCGTCTGGCCCTCATCAACCAGGCCGGCATCGAGCCCGACGCGCTCAAGCCCTCCGACGTCGACGAGACGCCGAAGCGCGGCGAAATCCCGCGCGCCTATGCCAACCGGCTGGCCAGGGAGAAGGCGCAGGTCGCGCTCGACAATGTGCGCCTCGATGACGAATTGCGCGGCGCCTACATCCTCGCCGCCGACACGGTGGTCGCGGTCGGCCGCCGCATCCTGCCGAAGGCGGAATTGCTCGACGAGGCGCAGCAGTGCCTGCGCCTGCTCTCAGGTCGCAACCACCGCGTTTACACCTCGATCTGTCTGGTGACGCCGCGCGAAGCGTTCCGCCAGCGGCTGGTGGAAACGCGCGTGCGCTTCAAGCGGCTGACCTCGGAAGACATCGAATCGTATCTCGCCTGCGGCGAATGGCGCGGCAAGGCCGGCGGCTACGCCGCGCAGGGCATTGCCGGCACCTTCATCGTCAAGCTGGTCGGCTCCTATTCCAATGTCGTTGGCCTGCCGCTCTATGAGACGATGAATCTGCTGAGCGGCGAGGGTTATCCGATCCGCTTCGGCTGGCTGAACACGGTGGTGGCGTAAGGCTTCGAGGCGCCAATTAAGAGGGATGTCATTCCGAGGCGCCCGAAATGACGGAGGGGAAACGTGAATCTCGCACACTGGCTCTCCCGCTCCGGCCTCTCGCATCCGCATATGCCCGCCGCGGCGCTCGGGTCGCGCGTGGTGATGACCTACGGCGAACTTGCGCTACGCGCCGCCAGGCTCGCGGGCGCCCTGCGTAGCACGCTCAGGCTCCAGCCTGGCGACCGCGTCGCCATCGCCGCGAAGAATTCGCCCGACTATCTCGCGCTGCTCTACGGCGTCTGGCACGCCGGCCTTGCCGCGGTGCCGGCCAATGCCAAGCTGCATGGTGCGGAACTCGGTTATATCCTCGAGCATTCCGGCGCGCGCATCTGCATTGCGTCGCCGGGCATCGACGCCGAGATCGCGCCACATGCGCCGACAACGCTGGAGCGTCTTATCACCATCGGCAGCGCCGAGTACAACGCGCTGTTCGGCGCCGACGCCATCGCTGTCGCGCCGCGTTCGGGCGACGATCTCGCCTGGCTGTTCTACACCTCCGGCACGACGGGCAAGCCGAAAGGCGCGATGCTTACCCATCGCAATATCGCCTGGGCGAGCCACGCCTATGGGGCGGAAGTCGATCCGGTGACGCCGGGCGATGCCATCCTGCACGCGGCGCCGATGAGCCATGGCTCCGGCCTTTACATCATGCAGCATGTGGCGCGCCTCGGCGTGCAGATCGTGCCGGAGAGCGGCGCCTTCGAGCCGGACGAAATCTTCTCGCTGTTCGAGCGCTGGCCGAACGTGTCGATGTTCGCCGCGCCGACCATGATCAAGCGCCTCGTTGATAGTGATGCCGACTGCAACCCCGACAACATCCGCACTTTGGTCTGGGGCGGCGCGCCGATGTATGTCGAGGATTGCCTGAAAGCGCTCGACCGCTTTGGCCCGCGGCTGGCGCAGATCTACGGCCAGGGCGAGTCGCCCATGACCATCACGACGCTGACGAAACAGGACATTGCCGACCGCGATCATCCGCGCTGGCGCGAACGCCTGGGCTCCGCCGGAAAACCTTATGCCTGCGTCGATGTCATCGTCGCCGGTGCTGACGACAAGCCGCTGCCGCCGGGCGAGACCGGCGAAATCCTGGTCGGCGGCGATGTCGTCATGGCCGGCTACTGGCGTAACGAGGAAGCCACCGCCGCCTCGCTGCGCGGCGGCTACCTGCACACTGGCGATGTCGGCGCTTTCGACGCCGAGGGCTACCTGACGCTGAAGGACCGCTCCAAGGACCTCATCATCTCCGGCGGCTCCAACATCTATCCGCGCGAGGTCGAGGAAGTGCTGCTGACGCACCCGGCCGTGCGCGAGGTGTCGGTGATCGGCCGTCCCGATGCCGACTGGGGCGAGGCGGTGGTGGCCTATGTGGTCGGCGAAGTTCCGCCGGGCGAGCTCGACGCCTTGTGCCTTGCGCATATTGCCCGCTTCAAGCGGCCGAAGGATTATGTTTTCGTCGACGCCCTGCCGAAGAACAATTACGGCAAGATCCTGAAAACCGAATTGCGCGCGCGCGACGCCCAGCGGCAGTGACTATATTGGGCTCATGAACAAACCGATCCGAAGGACCGCCATCATGCGCTGCCCGATCTGCGGCGAGGCGACCGATGTCGCCTTCAAGCCGTTCTGCTCCAAGCGCTGCGCCGATATCGACTTGAACCGCTGGCTTACCGGGGTCTATGCCGTACCCGTCAAGGAAGACGAAGACGAGGACGGCACCCGCCCGGCCGACGGTATCGAGGAACGCAACGAATGAACGCCCCCGTGGCTGCGGTCGACTGGCCGGAGCAGCTTTACGCCACTCTCAAGCGCGCCGATATCCGGCAGGTCGGCTATGTGCCGGATGCCGGGCATGCGCGGCTGATCGACCGCGTCCGCGCCGATCCCGATATCCATGACGTCGTGCTGTCGACCGAGGAGGAGGGCATCGCGCTCGCCGCAGGCGCCTGGCTTGGTGGCCAGCGCGCCGTGCTGCTGATGCAGTCGAGCGGCGTCGGCAACTGCGTCAACATGCTGTCGCTGGCGCGCACCTGCCGCTTTCCGCTGCTGATGATGATCACCATGCGCGGCGAGTGGGAAGAGTTCAATCCGTGGCAGCAGCCGATGGGCTCCATCGTCGAGCCGGTGATGAAGCTTAACGAGGCCGAGATCTATCGCGCGACCAAGCCGGAGGAAGTCGAGGGCCTCGCCGAGCGCGCCGTGCAGCATGTGTTCGGCGACGAGCGCATCGCGGCGCTCATCCTGTCGCAGCAACTCATCGGCAAAAAGGTCTGGACGAAATGACGGCGCCATCGACAAACGGGCTCGATCGCCGCGCCGCCATGGCGGCCCTGCTGGCCGATCGCGGCGACGACCTCGTTGCCATTCCCGGCCTCGGCTCGACCTGCTGGGATCTCGCTGCGGCGGGAGACAACGATCGCAACTTCTATCTCTGGGGCGCCATGGGCGGCGCGGCGATGGTCGGCCTCGGTCTCGCGCTGGCACAGCCGGAACGGCGGGTGCTGGTCGTCACCGGCGATGGCGAGATGCTGATGGGCATGGGCTCGCTGGCCACCATCGGTATCAAGAAGCCGGCCAATCTCGCCGTCGTGGTGTTCGACAACGGCCATTACGGCGAGACCGGCATGCAGCCGAGCCACACCAATGCCGGCGGCGTCGATCTCGTCGCCGTGGCCAGGGGCTGCGGCTTCGCGGCGACGATGGACGTGCGCGACGAGGCGGGGCTGGCCACACTGGTCGGACGCGTCAAATCGCTGCGCGGGGAGGGGCCGCTTTTCGCCCGGCTGGCGATTTCCGCCGCCGAGGCGCCGCGGGTGCTGCCCGAGCGCGACGGCGTCGTCCTCAAGAACCGTTTCCGCGCGGCTATCGGCCTGAAAGCGTAGGGGAATTTTCGGCTCTTCGGTTCTGGACAGGCGCTGGCAGTCCCTCTATAACGCGGCGCTCGACAGGTGCCCTTGACGGGGCGACTGTCCAGTTTGCGGACGTTGCCAACATTGTCCGCAGATCATGGGCCCAGGTAGCTCAGTTGGTAGAGCATGCGATTGAAAATCGCAGTGTCGGTGGTTCGATCCCGCCCCTGGGCACCATTTCTCCCTTGATCGACAAAGTCCGCTCCGATGAACACGACACGACCGGCCATCAAACTGACCGAGGCAGGCGCGCGCCTGTTGCTCGATGCGGCGGTGGCGCATGCCCGCAAGATGGGAGTGCCGCAGTGCATCGCTGTCGTCGACGAGGGCTGCAATCTGATGACCTTCGTGCGCATGGACGGCTCCCGCCTGATGAGCATCCGCTCGTCACAGCGCAAGGCAATGACCGCGGCCAATAGCGGCCGGCCGACCGGTTCGCTGGCGGCGGACATCGAGACGAAGCTGGCGCTGGCCACCGACGGCGACATGGTCAACCTCAAGGGCGGGCTACCAATTATTGTTGACGGCCAGGTCATCGGCGGCATCGGCGTCGGCTCCGGCACCGGCGAGCAGGACCTCGAGGTCGCCAACGAGGCGCTGCAGGCCTTGCCGGGCGCGGGCATTTTCTGTATTTGCATCGCCAT